>JAIROQ010000068.1 GCA_031257455.1 Prevotellaceae bacterium
CGTTGTATCCGCGAGTTGTAAATTTTAAAACTATGCGTTTTTCTCGTTGAAGCAATCAAATCGACTGCTTCGAGCTACTGCATAGCTTATCCTGTTTAGAATTTCATCGTACAACTTTATTAAAAATAATTCTATGAATTACACAAATCTTACGCAAATGCCGCTTTATAAAGATGATGCATTTGCTGTTGCATACGGCGGTAGCCGGTATTCTCAACGCTTAGTCCAAAAAAAGTCCTACCTTTGTTAAAATTTAATCTATGAATTATGAAAAAATATTCTTTTCTCCTCCTCTGCATTTTTTTCTTCCACTATGTTGCCGCCGGAGAACCGGCGTGGATACGCATTAATCAATTGGGCTATATACCGCACAGTGTGAAAGTGGCGGTTCTCCTTTCGCAAGCCGGAGTGGCTGCGCATGATTTTGTGGTGAAGGAAGCGGCTACCGGGAAAATTGTTTTTACAGGACAAGGCATTGCCACGAATGCCGGAAGATGGGGCATGGCCGATGCCTTGCGGCTGAATTTCTCGCCGGTAGAGCGCTCCGGCGATTATTATATCGAATGCAATGGCGTCACATCCCCTGTTTTCAAGATTGACGGCGGCGTGTATGACGGTACGGCGGATTTTATTTTGAACTATATGCGGCAACAGCGTTGCGGCTTCAATCCATATTTGGATACCCTCTGTCATCAGCATGACGGTTTTATTGTCGAACATCCGACCCGCACCGGCGAACCGATTGATGTGCGCGGTGGCTGGCACGATGCTTCGGATTATTTGCAATACCTGCCGACATCGGCGAATGCGGTTTTCCAACTGTTGTTCGCCTGGCAGCAAACGCCGGATAAGACCATTTTCAAAGATGCGCATGATGCGGCCGGTAGAAAAGGAAAGAACGGTATTCCCGATATTTTGGACGAAATACGCTGGGGGCTGGAATGGATGGTGCGCATGAATCCCGAGCCGGAAGTGATGTTCAACCAGATTGCCGATGACCGCGACCACGCCAAAATGCGCATCCCTGCATACGATAGCGTGGACTATGGTTGGGGCAGGGGCACGGGACGGCCGGTATTTTTCATTACCGGGAAGTCGCAGGGATTGCGGCAGTACAAAAACCGGACGGAAGGCGTGTCATCCAGCGCGGCCAAATTCGCTTCGGCTTTTGCTTTGGGCGCTGCCGTTTTCCGGGACGCCGACCCGGATTTTGCCGCTATACTGAAAGAAAAAGCCACGCCGGCTTTTACCTTTGCCGCATCGGACTTGGGATGCACGCAAACGATGTGCACCGTATCGCCCTATTTTTATGAAGAAGACAATTACGTGGATGATATGGAACTGGCCGCCGCCGCCCACTATGCCCTTACCCGGGACGAAGAGTGGTTGAAAAAAGCCGATTACTGGGGACAACTCGAAGAAGTTACCCCATGGATGGAACTCGGCAGGGCGCGCCATTACCAGTTTTATCCGTTTGTCAATCTCGGGCATTTTTACCTTGCCCGGTCCGGCGATGAAGCTATCGAGGAAAAGTATGCCGGATTTATGAAACAGGGATTGGAATACCTGTTGAAACGCGCCCGGGAGTACGATGACCCGTTCCTCAATGGCATACCGTTCATTTGGTGTTCAAACAATCTGGTGGTGGCGGCTATTACGCAAGCGCGTTTGTATTACCAGGCCGCCGGCGATGAAACCTATCTGGAAATGGAAGCGGCGTTGCGCGACTGGCTGTTTGGCTGCAATCCGTGGGGCACGTCCATGATTTGCGGCTTGCCGGCAACCGGCGATTTCCCCCTTAAAAGCCATTCGTTCGTATCGGAATTGATGCACGATATTCCCTACGGCGGATTGGTGGACGGGCCTATTTACCGTTCTATTTATGAAAACCTGCGGGGTATTCATTTGAAATATGACGACCCGTATGCGGCTTTTCAATCCGGCGCAGCCGTGTACCATGATGACCCGGGCGATTATTCTTCCAATGAGCCGACAATGGACGGCACCGCCAGCCTCAGTTTTTATTTATCGACTATGGAAAAGGCCGGCAAACTGCAACGGGGAACGGCTGACAATGTTACCGACAGTCGGGGCGCGACCGTCAGGATAAATGCCGACAGGAAAACGGTGCATCTCGTGTTCCCTGCCGACAGCGCATTGGAAGGCGCGGAGGCGGTATTGAAAACATTGGCGAAGCACCGGATTAAAGCCTCTTTTTTCCTCACCGGAAATTGCCTGCAGACCAAAAAATATGAACGGGTAATCAAGGAAATCATCCGCAAAGGGCATTATGTGGGGGGACATTCGGACGCCCATTTGCTTTACGCGTCTTGGGACAGCGGCCGGCCGTCATTAGTGTCGGCGGACAGTTTGGCGCGCGACTTCCGCCGCAATATGGCTGCATTGGAAAAATTTGGCGTAGAGGTATCACAGCTCCGGTATTTCCTCCCGCCCTACGAGCATTGCAATGCCGGGCAAGTGCGGCTGATAGCGGCGCTGGGGCAAACGGTCATCCATTATACGCCCGGCCTGCGGACGGCGGCTGACTATACTACGCCGGACATGCCGAATTATGTTTCTTCCCGCGAATTAATCGACCAC
>JAIROQ010000014.1 GCA_031257455.1 Prevotellaceae bacterium
AGCGTAGCGGAGCGAAGTCGAGGAATCTCCTGCGATGACCCACTGTCCTTCCCAAACGCCTTGCGTTGGGGAGTAGATTTCTCCACTTCGCGCGCTCATTCTTCGCGCGCTCCGGTCGAAATGACGGCTTAGTTGAAAATTGAAAGTGGAAAATTGAAAATGGCGGCAGGCGCACTGTCGAATATCGAGTATCGAAAATCGAATATCGAAAAGTCGTCTGTCGAATATCGAGTATCGAAAAATCGCAAATCGAATATCGAAAAGTCGAGTATCGCAAAGAAGCTCCGCTATTCCTCATTTTTCCTGAATTACCTTATTTTTTCTTATCTTTGCCGTTGTTCAAACGATACAACCATGTTGGTAAAAACATTTGGAAGCGCATGTTATGGTGTCAAAGCCATTACAATAACCATAGAAGTGGACGCTTCACCGGGTTTTGGCTTTTCTATGGTCGGGTTGCCCGACAATGCAGTGAAAGAAAGCCAGCAGCGAATCAGCACTGCCTTACAAACTATCGGGCTACGGATGCCCGGCCGCAAAATAGTCATCAATATGGCGCCTGCCGATATCCGTAAAGAAGGCTCGGCGTATGACCTGCCGCTGGCTGTCGGTATGCTGGCGGCATCGGAACAGTTGAATCCCGGACAGGTGGGGCGGTATGTGTTAATGGGCGAGTTGTCGCTTGACGGGTTTTTACGCCCTATTGCCGGCGCATTGCCCATTGCCATTCAGGCGCGGAGCGAGGGATTTCAGGGATTTATCCTGCCTAAGGAAAATGCGCGTGAAGCGGCGGTAGTAAATAAACTGGACGTCTATGGCGTGGACACCCTGCAGGAAGTAATTGATTTCTTCAATGGCGCAGGCACGTTGCAGCCGTTGGCTGTAAACACGCGTGAAGAATTTGCCCGGCAATCCATCGCCTGCGATGTAGATTTTTCGGACGTAAAAGGACAGGAAAATGTGAAGCGGGCTTTGGAAATAGCCGCTGCCGGCGGGCATAATATGATTATGATAGGGCCGCCGGGCGCGGGAAAAACAATGCTCGCAAAACGGCTGCCGACTATTCTTCCGCCGCTGTCGCTGCAGGAAGCGTTGGAGACAACCAAAATCCATTCGGTCGCCGGGAAATTAGGGAAAAATACCGGATTGATTTCACAACGTCCTTTCCGTTCGCCGCACCATACTATTTCCAACGTGGGATTAGTGGGCGGCGGCAGCAATCCGCAACCGGGTGAAATTTCACTGGCGCATAACGGCGTGCTGTTCCTTGACGAGTTGCCGGAATTTCAACGGACGGTGCTGGAAGTAATGCGGCAGCCGTTGGAAGACCGCGAAATTACGGTGTCGCGTGCAAAATATTCGGTGGATTACCCGGCCAATTTCATGCTGGTGGCTTCGATGAATCCTTGCCCCTGCGGCAACTACAATCATCCCGAGAAGAAATGCCTTTGCCCGCCGGGCGCGGTGCAAAAGTACTTGGGACGCCTGTCGGGGCCATTGCTCGACCGCATAGACATACACATTGAAATCGTGCCTGTGCCGTTTGCCAAGCTGTCGGAAATGGAAGCGGCGGAAAACAGCGCGGCAGTGCGCGGGCGCGTCATCCGTGCGCGGCAGGTGCAGGAACGCCGGTTTGCCGCAGAGCCCGGCATTCACAATAATGCCATGATGCCGGCGCGTTTGTTGAAAAAATACTGCGTCCTGAACAGCGAGTGCAGCGTCCTGCTGAAACACGCGATGGAACGCATGGGGCTTTCCGCCCGCGCCTATGACCGTATTTTGAAAGTATCGCGTACCATCGCCGACCTTGACGGCGCAGAAAACCTGTCTCCCGAACACCTGGCGGAAGCCATCCAATACCGCAGCCTGGACCGCGAAGGATGGGCCGGGTAAAATGAAAAGTTAAAAACGAAGAGTTAAGAATGCTAACGCCAGAGTTAGCCATTAACAATCAGAAATTAGGAATTATGAATACCGGCGACTGCCAAACCAGCAAACAACAATCAACAACCGGCCGTTTGACGGCTTATTACGTCCGTTTTGGAAGTAAGGGAATTTTTATAACCGTCCTGCTATCGCTGTGCGCAGCGGGATGTTCCACCAAAAAAAATACATGGGCGTCCCGTGCTTACCATAATGTAACGTCAGAATTCAACGTGAAATTCAACGGCAACGAAAACTTCAAGGAAGGCGTACGGAAAGCCGACCGGTACACGCCGGAAGAATATGAACAGCTACCGCCGGTGTTTTCCTACGCCCACAAGGATATTCCCGGCATAGTGTCGGGTGAAATGGACCGCACCATAGAAAAATGCGAAAAATTAATCCTCAAACATTCTATCACCGCAAAGCCGGCGAAGAAGCCGGACAGCAAGGCCAGCCGGAAAGAACGGGATTTCTATAACCGGAAAGAATTTAATTCGGTGGTGGACGATGCTTACCTCCTTAGCGGGAAAGCCCATTTATACCTGCACGAATACGACAAGGCCATACTGGTTTTTGAACACCTCTTAACGGAATACCCGAAATCGTCTTCCGCACCGGAAGCGCGGATACGCCTTGCCGCCGCCCTCATCCATACCAATGATCCGGAACGCGCGGAAGCGCTCCTGGACGCCGCCGGGAAAGAAAAGAAATCGCTGTCCAAAAAATTAATTACTCTCATGGACGCTACTTATGCCGTATGGTATATCCAACAAAAAAACTACCGCCAGGCCGCTATCCACCTGGAAAACGCCCTGAAGCAGGAAACAAAAAAAGGCATTAAACTCCGGTATTATTTTATCATGGCGGAACTCTACAGCCAAATCAACGACTACGACAAAGCGACTGCCTGCCTGAATAAAGTTATACAGTCGAACCCGTCCTACAGCGTGGCGTTTGCGGCGCAAATGCGCAAAGCGGCGCTCTACAACCCGGATGCAAAGGATACGCGCCTGAAAGAAGAATTGCTCCGGATGCTGGATGACGAGAAAAATCAAGAATACCGCGACCAGGTGTATTTTTCGCTTGCGCAGGTGGAACACCGATCGGGGAATGATACCCTCGCGATGGAGTACCTGAAAAAATCCATTGCCGCAGAAAGCAGCAATGAACACCAGAAAGCGTTGGCCTATATTATGCACGCCCATTACGCTTATGCCTACAAGCAATTCCCCGAAGCCTATGCCGCCTACAAGGAAGCGCTGACGCGGCTTTCTAACGACTATCCGCATTATGACTCGCTCGAAAGAACCGCCAATGGGCTACAGCGGCTGGCTGAAAACACGGCTATCATCCGGCGCGAAGACAGCCTGCAACGCATCGCGAAAATGCCCGCCGAAGAACGGAATAAATGGATTGCCGGCATCATCGCGGAAATTACGGCGGCAGAAGAACAGCAGCGGCAACAACAACGGCAACAACAATACTTCATGTACCAGGAAGAATACAGCCGTAGCGCAGGACAACAGGACGCCAAAAGCAATTCGTGGTACTTCTATAATGTATCGTCTGTCAATTCGGGATTGTCATCGTTCAATATGCGCTGGGGGAAACGGAAGCTGGAAGACAATTGGCGGCGCAGGAATAAACAGGAAATGTCATTCGCCGCGCCGGAAGAAAATAAAACCGCCAATGACGGCACGCCCGAACTGTCCAACAAATCGGCCGAATACTATACCCGCGACCTGCCTCTCACGCCCGAAGCAATGGCGGCGTCTGACGAACGGTGGAGCAATGCGCTGTTCCGTCTGGGCGAGGCATACAAAGACGATGTCCACGAGCCGCTGCCGGCCATTGCCACTTTCCGCACCCTGGACAGCCGCTTTCCGCAAAACGACAACCGCGCTTCGGTATATTACTATTTATACAGCCTCTATACCGAAACGCATAAACCCGACAGCGCCGGCTATTATAAAGAACTCTTGATAGCCAACTATCCGAAAACGCCGCTGGCGCAACAGCTGACCAACCCGAACTATTTCGCGGAACAGCAAGCGGAAAAAGCGGCTATGGATGCACAGTACGAAAAAGTATTTGAAGCCTACAATGCCCAACGCTACGCCGAAGCCGGCGCACTGGCGCAGCAGATGACCGAACGGTTTCCCAACAGCTTATTGCAGCCGCAACTGGAATTTATCCGGGCGGTAAGCGCCGGAGACGGCGGAAACATTGCCGCCTATAAAAGCGCCCTGGCGGCGGTGGTAAACCAGTATCCCTCGTCTGACGTGGCCAAGACCGCCGCCGAAATGATTGCCCTGCTCGAAAAACAGGAATTGCAATATACGCCGCCGCCGGACAAACCCGGCGCTACTGCTCCTGCTCCTGCGCCGGTAACGCCGGCAGCGGCTACGCCCTACCTGTTTTCCGACAAGGAACACTACGCCGGCGTGATTTGCGAAAACACAAAAGATACGGCGGCCTTGCTCTTTGCCTTTGAAATCTACAATGCCGACACCTATATCGAGAAAAACCTCGAAACGGAGATTTATAAAATCGGGGAAAACTATGTGATGACGGCCATACGCGCCTTCCCCACGCTTGGCGAGGCAAAAATCTATATGGACGGATTGCAACAGCACGCCGCACTGGAAAAATTCCCGCCGCAGGAGTACCGGAAAGTACTTATAACCCCCGAAAATTTAAACCTGTTAATACAGTCGAAAGACATTGCAGCTTACTTGAATTTCTTTACAAAAAATTATTTATAATCATGAATATTTCCATTTCCGGATTAGAAGACCTGCCGCTGGCAGCCAAAGCCCTGTTGCCGGCTTTGCAACACACGAAAGTAATGGCTTTCCACGGCGAAATGGGCATCGGGAAAACCACGTTGATAAAAACACTCTGCCAAATGCTCGGCGCTGCCGGCACAGTGAACAGCCCGTCCTTTGCGCTCGTCAACGAATACCGCGACAGCGAAGAAACGCCGGTCTATCATTTCGATTTTTACCGTATCCAAGACATCAGTGAAGCCTATGACTTGGGATACGAAGAATATTTTTACGGCGGACATATATGCCTTGTCGAATGGCCTGAAAAAATACTGACCCTCCTGCCGCCCGATACGCTCCACGTGTACCTGTATTTTGCAAAAGACGGCCGCCGGATTGTCCGGTTTTAACAGGAAAATTCCAGAAATAAACAATATATTTGCAGAGAAATACTGTCCCATTAAAAAACATTTGCATGGACGCCGCTCAAAAAATACTTGTGGAAGAATATACCGTACCCACTTACCATGTGGATTTCGACCGGAAAATAACTGCGCCGAGCCTCCTGTTATTATTGCAGGAAGCCGCATGGAAACACGCCAACCAACATGGTTTCGGATATACCCGCCTGCAAGAGAAAGGCGCATTCTGGGTGTTGGCGAAACTGCGACTGGTCATGTACCGCTATCCGCAATGGCAGGATACATTGCGCATCGAAACATGGGGAAAAGCGCCGGAACTGCTTACGGCTTTCCGCGACTTTGAAGGCTTCGACCGGGAAGGCAATAAACTTTTTGCCGCGACTTCGGCATGGCATATCCTGAGTATTTCCGGCAACCGCCCGCAATCAATGGAATTTTTCAAAAACGCCTTTCCCATTGCCGAAGGGAAACATGCTATCGAGGAAAAGCCCGCCAAAATCCCCGCCGTTACAAATCTGCAGCAGGCGTTACCGGCCGCCGTCCTCCCAAGCGACATCGACATGAACCTGCACGTGAACAATACGCGTTATGTGCAATGGATAATAGACCGCTTCGATTTCGATTTTCTACAGCAGCGCCGGTTAATGGAAATGGAAATAAATTTCCTGTCGCAGGCAAAAATGGGCGATAGCTATACCATTACTACCGACAACCTGTCCCCTAACGAATTTATTTCATCGGTACACTGCGGCGACTACCACAAAGAATTGGCACGGGTACGCACCCGGTGGGAGAAAAAGGGTTTCCTGTAAAATCCTGTATTCAGGCATATCGTTTAGTCAGCCGGCATAAACAAACCTGTCCCACAAGCGTAATCGGCATGGCAAGCCCCTTCGGAACTTTGAGAATTAAGAATTGGCTGCCAAAAATAAAATTTGCAAAACTGTTTGCAGATAAAAAATATTGTTTTATATTTGTGCCGTTATTATGCTTCTTTGACATTTTGAAATTGATATATTAAAAATATATCGCTTTAACTTTTATTCGACGAGATTTCTGGAATCAGGAAAATTTCAACTATCGGTGAATAATAAGTAAAAGCAACCCTGCCAAGAGTGGAAATGGGTTGTTGTACTTATTCCGATAGTGGGTTTTCCTGAACCTCAGAAATCAATATGTACAGCACTCATTCCACTCTTGGTTTTTCAGTGGCATAAGGACAAAATCATAGTAAAAGTTGAAGAAATGAATTGTAGAAAGTATTCAATAGAACATTCTGCAATCATTGGCAGCGAATAAAAATTCGTAGCAGGGGTGTTTTTTAGATTACGCGGATTTATGCGGATTACGTGGACATAGTGCGGAATGAGGGATTGTTTTGATGAGTGTTTGTTTGGGGATAAATTAAGTGCAAAGCAATCCCGAAACCGCAAAAGAGGTATGAAGTATGAGGTATGAAGTATGAGCGCTGACGCCAAATTAAACAATTAAACAAATAAACAATTCAACAATTCAACAAATAAACAATTATGAAAACAAAAATTTTCTTTCTTCTTGCGTGCCTGTTGCTGTTGGCGGCAGGTTGCGCTACACGAAAAACAACCACTTCCAATGTGGCGTGTCCCGTTTACTACAACGGTAATGACGAGCCGGCGGCGTCTTCCGGCGTGGTGGCCTATCCGGGAAAAAGGGAAATCCCGTAGGGATTACCGTTCGGTAGAAAATGTACCGTATCTGCCCTTGCATTCCGTCAGGAATGCATCCAACCGCAAAAGGACGCATACCCTACGGGATGCGGAGGCGAGGATGACCGGCATTTTCTACCGAATGTGCATCCCTGACGGGATGATTTCCTAAAATCCGCGTAATTCGTACTAATCCGTGTAATTCATCTTAACAAAAAAAACAATTATGAAAAAAATTCTTCTTCCTTTTCTTTCCCTTACGGGACTGGGCTTTTCTGCTTTGGCACAAAGCCACATTAACATCGAACTGCTCAGTGCGACTTACACTGCGCCGGCGGTGCAATTCCGCGTATCATGGAACAGCATCCCTGCTGCAGACGGTGAAACGCACCATTCCAAAATCTGGCTGTGGGTGGATTTTCGTAAAATAGAAAACAACCAGCCCTCCGGCACGTGGACACGCGCTACCGTTTCCAGTCCTTCGCCCGGAACAGTTGCGCCGGAAACAACCAAAGGTTTCTGGTTGCAAGGGAACAGCGGCAGTTATAGCCAAATCGTAACGGTAGCATTACCGGATATCCCGGCAAATACCAAATTCAACTGGTGCGCTTATGCTTCCGACTGTCCACCGAATGTAACGGTGACGAACGGCACATATACTTTCAAAGGCACGCCGCCGTTTACATTGATAGCATCCGACGGGACAACAACCCAAACAGTAACCGGAACAACACTCGCAGCTTCGGCATTGACCGTTACGCCGACCACAATAAGAGATAAAACGGAATGTCCGGGCGTTTTCTGTATTTACACCGGCAACGATTTGTATATAGATGTCGACCACCTTTGCCAACAGCGCACCGGCGGTGCAAAGAATTGGGAAGCATATATTAAAGACATTCGAGATAATCATGTTTATCGCATTGTACAAATGCCAACCAATACCTGGTGGATGGCTGAAGATTTAATGTGGGACGGGAAACCCAGCCCGTCAGCCACAGGTTATACAATTCGTGGGTATGCCCGCAGTTGCGGCACACATTATGGATGCGGTCGTTTTTATGCAGCTACCGCGCTCGGTCATGGAATATATGCGGGTGATGCAAATAGCCGCGGCGCCTCCGATGTATGCCCGACAGCCTGGGCAATACCGTCCGTGAATGAATTGTGTCCATATGCTAATAGCACTGATAGCCCCCAACCGTATTTGGGTTCCGATGAATTTGGCGGTCCCGATACATACGGTTTATCGTTGTGGTTATGCGGCACCTCGGGCTGGACCTGCGGCACAGCTCATACAAGTTATCCTGGGGGTTTCGGCGGCTGCTTTAGGTTCTACCGGAATACTCGCGTGGGTGAAAACGGCTGTGGTGAGCAGAGCACTGCAGGAGGTCGCAATGTCCGCTGCGTGCGGGACTTGTAATTTGCTTAAAAGAATATAACAAGCATGAAGCAAGAAAATAGTGCTTTCCAATAACGTCATGCCTTGCGTTTATTAGGGTTTCCCCGCGCAACCATGAAAAAATAAAATGTTCTTTA
>JAIROQ010000099.1 GCA_031257455.1 Prevotellaceae bacterium
TTTTTACGAGCCGGATTGCCTGAAAGGCAAAATTTTCATAACCGCAGGTCGCAGACCTGCGGTACAGAATACCCCCACAATCTCTGCCTGAAAGGCAGGACTTTCATAGAGTTATTCCATGTTGTTTGAAACATAAGTTTAACTACGTTGTCCTGCCTTTCAGGCAGACGATAGTTGTCGATGTTTCCGCAGACTGCGCTATCGCTTGTCTGCGGTTATGAAAATCCGACTTTTCAAGTCGGTTGTCGTCATCCGAAAAAACGACAATTTGAAATGCACCCGTCTCATAAGGCTAAAAATTTTTTCTATGATTGCATTGTTAATAACTTATTTTTTGGCCTTCTATAAACATATTAAATAAGTGCATATAAATAAATTAACATAAAATTGTTAAAGGTTATTATTTAGATGGTTAAAAACTTTTGTGTATTAAAATGGAAGAAATTGTATTAAAATGGAAGAAATTGTTTAACTTTGCAGTTGTGTAATTATAACCACAACGCTGTAACATGGCAAATTTTTTTGGAAAATATACAGTTTTACTGGATGACAAAGGTCGTCTGGTGCTTCCATCGAAATTCCGGGAAGAAGGAACAGCATTTGTGATTGAGAAAGGGCTGGAAGAACCTTTTTTGGAAATGTACACGAAAAAAGAATGGGAACAACATGCCGAAGAGAAGAAAAAAGAATTTGATTTTTACGAAACGGAAGACCGCAAACTTTGGCGCAGTTATATGAATAATTGTATTGATGTCATTCCCGATGAAAAAACCGGACGAATTGTTATCCCGCTTCATTTATTAAATAAGATTGGCGTTAAGAAGGATGTTGTATTCGCCGGGCAATACCGCAATATTGAAATCTGGGCAAAAGAAGTTTGGGAAAATATGGGCATGTTGGATGATGCAGATTACGATGCGGCAATGAAGAAAAAATTGGGTCGTAAAAAAAATAATTCTTCATCAAATACATGATTTTTTTTAACACCTTAATGTTATGTCTGCCTACCACACACCGGTTTTATTGCACGAGAGCATTGAGGCGCTTTGCGTGAAATCCGGCGGCACGTATGTAGATGCTACGTTTGGCGGCGGCGGACATTCGCGCGAAATTCTAAAACAGTTGTACGAGGGACGGCTCATTGCCTTCGACCGCGATGATGAAGCGGCAAAAAACACTTTTGACAACAAACATTTTACGCTTATCCGAAATAATTTCCGTTACCTCCGCAACCTTTTACGTTATGAGGGCGTAGAACAGGTTGACGGCATTCTTGCCGATCTTGGCGTGTCTTCGCATCAGTTCGATACGCCGGAACGTGGCTTTTCATTTCGTTTCGATGCAGCATTGGATATGCGTATGAACAGGCAATCGGCGCTGACAGCGGCAAAAGTGGTGAATACATATAGCGAACAGGATTTGCACTATATTTTTAAAATGTACGGCGAAGTGGATAATGCAGTAAAAGTAGTGCGTTTCATTATTACGCGCCGCAACGAACAACCGATAGAGACCGTTGGGGCGTTGGTGGAAGCCGTAAAACCATGTATGCCCCGCCAAGCGGAACATAAATATTTGGCAAAAATTTTTCAAGCATTGCGCATGGAAGTGAATGCCGAAATGCAGGCATTGGAACAATTGCTTATGCAATCGTTAAAACTCCTGAAAACGCAGGCACGTTTAGTTGTTATCACTTACCATTCGTTAGAAGACCGCATGGTAAAAAACTTCATGCGCACCGGAAATGTGGATGGGAAAATAGAAAAAGATTTTTTTGGAAACGAACAAACGCCGTTTATCGTAATCACCAAAAAGGCAATAACGCCAACGGAAGTAGAGATACAAGCAAACACGCGGGCGCGTAGTGCAAAATTGAGGATAGCCGAGAAACGGTAAAAACCGGACAAGAAAATGGATAAGAAAACACATAGGATAAATGTAATACGCCGTTTGTTTTCCGGCGATTTACTGGTGAACGAGATGCTGAATAAACACGGCAGGTATTTAATTTGCTTGGTCGTCTTTGCATTGTTGTATATAGCATTTCATTACAATATGGCACAAACGGTAAAGCAGACACGGCAACTGGAGCGGGAAGTAAAAAATTTGCAAGCAGAATATGCGACCAAAGCCTCCGAATTGATGCGTTTGAGCAAGCAGTCAGAAATAATACGAATGTTGAATGCACGCAATATTACAACGGTTAGCGCACCCAAAGCGCCGCCAAAGCGAATAAAACAATAAATAGATGTTAATAGATTTTAATCCTCATTAAATATGTCTGAAAACAATCATATAATCCGGCGAATTGAGCTTGTGTATTGGCTGGTTGTGTTATTTGGCCTAATTATTATGGCGCGAATTATATACTTGCAATTTAACACGGACTTGCGTGAAAAAGGTGAAGAAATCAGCATTAAACAAGAAGATTTACCGGCATTGCGCGGCAATATTTTAGCCAATGACGGAAGGGTATTGGCCATTTCGTTACCTTACTACGAGCTATTTATCGACTGTACCGTAGCGCCGGAACCGGTATTCAATGAACATATCGGCGCGTTGTCGGCAGCAATGGCGAAATTTTTTAAAGACAAAACAGCGGAACAATATAAAAGGGAACTCATCAAAGCGCGTGAGGAAGAAAAACGTTACAAGCGTTTAAATCCGCGATTGGTAAACTATACAGAATTACAAACGGTGAAAACTTTTCCCTTGCTGAATTTGGGGCGTAACAAAGGCGGACTGATTGTCGAACAAAAAAGCCGGCGCAAAAATCCATACGACCGGCTGGCATACCGCACCATTGGATGGAAAAAGGCAGGAGGCGTGGGCGTGGGTATCGAAGACGCTTTCGACAGCTACTTACGCGGAACTCCGGGAAAACGCATGGTGCAACGCCTTCCGGGCGGCGAATGGATGCCGCTTAGCAGCGATGTGGATATATCGCCGCGAGACGGCATGAATGTCGTTACTACGCTGGACGTAGATATTCAGGACGCCGCAGAAACAGCGCTGCGGGCGCAATTAAGAGAAACACCCGTTTTTGAAGCCGGCACGGCTATTGTTATGGAAGTAGCTACAGGCGAAATCCGCGCTATCGCCAATATGAAACGCAATGCCAACGGCAGCTATGACGAAGCATTTAATTACGCCATTGGTTGGGCTACTGAGCCGGGCTCAACCTTCAAATTAGCTACCTTGATTGCCTTGTTGGAAGATAATAACATGTCCCTGTCCACGCCGGTGGATGTGGGCAACGGACAATGGAAATATTATGACAAGTGGTTTCGTGATGCCCATGCCGGATTGGGCATTGTTTCGTTGCAAGAAATTTTTGAACAATCGTCTAATGTCGGTTTCGCAAAAAGCGCCGTACAGTACTATGCAAAAGGGAAAGAGCAACAATTTGTGGACAGATTGTACAACATGAATTTGAATAAACACATAGGTTTGCAAATTAAAGGAGAAGCAAATCCTACTATCGGTTATCCGGGCGACAAAACATGGTCGGGGCTTTCCATCCCAATGATGGCAATGGGTTATGAAGTATTGCTAACGCCGATACACACGCTTACGCTATATAATGCAGTGGCGAATAATGGTAAAATGGTAAAGCCGAAATTCGTGAAAGCCATAGTGGACAAGCGAGGCATAACGCAAAAAGAATTTTCTACGGAACTCATCAGTAGTTCGATTTGTTCGCCCGATGTACTGGCGGACGTACATAAAGCCTTGCGCAGCACCGTAGAGAAGGGTACGGCAAAAAAAATTAATGATAACCGTTATCATATTTCCGGAAAAACAGGCACGTCTCGTTTAGTATTTAATGGCGTATATGAACAAAACGGGTTCAAAAAACACCAGGCATCGTTTGTCGGATTTTTCCCTTCCGATGCGCCCAAATACAGCGCCATTGTGGTATTGTACTCGGAAAAAACAAGAGATAATTTTTATGGCGCTACATGGGCGGCGCCGGTATTTAAACAAATTGCCGACAAATTATATGTAGCCGACAACGATTGGATTCCAACGGCACAAGCGGAAAAGAGAACTATGCCTTTGGTGAAAGGCGGGAAGAAAACGGAAGTATCGGAAGCGTTGGATGAACTGAATATCCCTTTACAAGCGCAACCGAAGAACGTACAATGGGTAGGCGTATTGAGTAAAGAAGACTGCATACAGGAAGTAACAAAAAAAATAACCACTAACGAAATTCCGTCAGTGGTGAATATGGGTTTAAAAGATGCTTTGTTTTTATTGGAGAATATGGACTTGAACGTACTGTTTTCAGGCAAGGGACGCGTGTTGAAACAATCGCCGGAAGCCGGAACGAAGCTCGTAAAAGGCCAACGAATTTTTCTGGAATTGGGAACTTGATAGCATCAGAAATTAAAATTTAATGAATTTAGCAGATTTAATAAAAGATTTGCAGCCCTTGGAAATAAAGGGTGTTCCGGCGATAGAAATTACGTCATTAGGACTTAATTCGCAAACGGTAACAAACGGACAGTTGTTTTTTGCCCTGCGTGGAGAGAATACAGACGGGCATCGTTTTATTGCAGATGCCACCGCGAAAGGCGCTGTAGCTGTTGTATGCGAACAATTGCCCGAAAAGCAGGAAGAAAAGATTTGTTATATCGTGGTGAAAAACACACATGCGGCAATGGGAAAAATAGCGGCAACGTTCTACGGCAATCCTTCGAAACACCTGCAATTAGTGGGTATCACAGGCACTAATGGAAAAACCACTACAGTAACATTGTTGTACCGTTTATTCCGTGCCACAGGTTACAAAACCGGATTGTTATCAACTGTAACTAATTTTATTGATAACGTGGAAATCCCTGCTACGCATACGACACCCGATGCCATTACCTTAAATAAATTGCTGGCGGAAATGGTACAGGCAGGTTGCACTTATTGTTTTATGGAAGTCAGTTCACATGCTATCGTACAGGAACGGATAGCCGGATTGCTCTTTACCGGCGCGCTGTTCAGCAATATCACGCATGACCACCTTGACTATCACAAAACATTCGGCGAATACATTCGCGCCAAAAAACTATTTTTCGATAACTTGCCGGAAACGGCCTTTGCGCTGGTGAATGCGGACGACAGGAACGGCCGCGTGATGGTACAAAATACCAAAGCAAAAGTAAAAACTTATTCATTGCAGACTTTGGCAGACTTTCATTGCCGGATAATCGAGAAATCATTTGATGGGATGCAGTTGCTAATTAACAATACGGAAGTATGGACGCCATTTATCGGTGCATTCAACGCTTACAATTTATTATCGGTTTACGCGACTGCGCAACTGTTGGGCGTTGAAAAAAACGAAGCCTTGCGCCTGTTAAGCGCAATGGGGCCTGTGGCCGGCCGTTTTGAAAAAGTATATGGAACACAACGGACAGCACACAAACAGCCGTTAACTGTAATCGTTGATTATGCGCACACGCCTGATGCGTTGCAAAATGTATTGAATACCATTAATGACATCCGTTGCGATGAACAGTTAATTACCGTAGTCGGTTGCGGCGGAAACCGTGATGCGGCAAAACGCCCGGTAATGGCGTGCATGGCGGTTGACAACAGCGATAAAACCATTTTTACCTCCGACAATCCGCGTTTTGAAGACCCCGAAGCTATTTTAGCGGACATGAAAGCGGGATTGGACGCGGCGCAACGAAGTAAAGCGTTATTCATTACCGAACGCCGTGAAGCTGTCCGCGCCGCTTTGATGCTGGCGCAATCCGGCAGCGCCATTGTGTTGATTGCCGGAAAGGGACATGAAACTTATCAGGAAATAAAAGGCGTGAAAATACATTTCGATGATAAAGAAACGGCGCTGGAACTTTTGCACGAAACAGGGACGAAAAAATGAAACCGTTATACGATATTAGGAAAAAAAACAGCCTTTACGCCGGCAGAACCGGTGATTTCGGGGTGAAAACGCCCCATTTCGGGGTGAAAACGCACTTTTGCGGCGAAAAAGCATGCTCTTTTCGTGAAAAAGAGCATGCTTTTAACGGAAAAGTTTACTCTTTTCGTGAAAAAGAGCATGCTTTTAGCGGAAAAGATTACTCTTTTCGTGAAAAAGAGCGTGCTTTTAGCGGAAAAGTTTACTCTTTTCGTAAAAAAGAGCGTGTTTTTAGCGGAAAAGTTTACTCTTTTCGTGAAAAAGAGCGTGTTTTTAGCGGAAAAGTTTACTCTTTTCGTGAAAAAGAGCGTGCTTCCGGTGACAATGTATGCACAACTATTCCAAGTAATCTTTAAAATATAAAACGTATGGCACATTCGCATGGATACTTTCAAAAGCCGGATGCAGAATTTATCGCACAGATAAACAGTATCAACGACCAATGTCATTTGCACCAGTCGGAATGGAAGATGGACGACGACCTGCTCGGCAAATTTGATACGCTGGCACACAAAGCCACCGCCGCCTACACCGTCAACAGCAATCTTTCCACGAAGAATGCGCTCACGGCAGCCGGTAAGAAAGCCGCCTTCGACGAGTTGAAACACCTTCTGGGGATGTTTGTCAATTGCCTCCTGGTGAACAAAAATATACCCGACGCCGCCATTGCCGCTATGGGGCTGCGCCCGCGCCATCGTACCGCGAGGAAGCGGTTGCCGCCCCCTGTGGAAGCGCCGGCGCTCTCGGTCAAAAAAGGGCATAACACGATAACCGTCTATGCCCACCGTCCCGTATACGGTCATGCTACCGCTACCACCGCGCCGGCGCAGACTTCCGGTTTTGTTATCCGCTACACAATAGAAGGACAAGGATACTATCAAAAGATCTTCTCGTCCCGCGTGCGCCAGACCATTTCCTTTAACCGGGAAGACGAGGGTAAGCGTATCCTGCTGTCGGCAGCATGGCTTAACCCGTCTTTTGAAACCGGCCCATGGAGTGACGAAATTTCCGAAATCATCGGCTAACGGAAAAGTAAACTACTTCTGTAAAATTTATATATATGTTATACTATTTATTTAAATATTTGGATACGCAGTTTGATTTTCCCGGCGCGGGGTTATTTCAGTATTTGTCATTTCGTTCGGCGGTGGCTGTTATGTTGGCATTGCTTATTACGTTACTTTCAGGCAAGCATATTATCCGCTTGCTGCAACGGAAACAGATTGGCGAAGATATCCGCGACTTGGGACTGGAAGGACAATTGCAGAAAAAAGGAACGCCTACAATGGGCGGTATTATTATCCTGTCGGCTATTTTAATTCCTATTTTATTAGTGTGCGACCTTACTAATGTGTATATTTTGTTGATGATTGTAACGGTTGTCTGGCTTGGGGCTATTGGCTTTCTGGATGACTATATAAAAGTGTTCAGGAAAAACAAACAGGGATTACAGGGACGGTTTAAAATTATTGGGCAAACAGGATTAGGCATTATTGTAGCCATGACCATGTTTTTCAGTGACGACATCGTAGTCCACCAGCACGTGCCGCAAATGACGCCCGATACGTATGAGGAAATAACCGTCAAAACTACTCAAACAACCATTCCCTTTGTGAAGGAAAACGAATTTGACTACGAATGGTTGTCGCCTTGGGATGGCGCGACAGGCAAGACTGTCGGGTGGTTGCTTTACAGCTTGATTATTATTTTCATTATTATGGCTGTGTCCAATGGCGCTAATCTTACAGACGGGATGGATGGCCTTGCTTCCGGCGTTTCTATTGTGATTGGCACTACACTGGGCGTATTGGCTTACCTTTCGGGAAATATTATTTATGCGGATTACCTGAATATAATGTATATCCCGCACACCGGCGAATTAGTGGTGTTTATAGCGGCGTTTATCGGCGCATTGGTTGGCTTTTTGTGGTACAATTCCTATCCGGCGCAAGTATTTATGGGCGATACGGGAAGTCTGGCGATTGGCGGTATCATTGCCGTTTTTGCCATTGTCATCCGCAAAGAATTATTAATTCCCGTTTTGTGCGGAATTTTCTTTGTTGAAAGCGTGTCGGTAGTCATGCAAACATTGTACTTTAATTATACCAAACGGAAATATGGCGAAGGGCGGCGCATATTTAAGATGTCGCCATTACATCATCATTTTCAAAAGCCCGGCCATGCAGGCATTGTAGCGCTTATTCAAAAACCGTTACAGCCATTGCCCGAAGCCAAAATCGTAACACGTTTCTGGATTGTGACGGTATGGCTGGCAGTAATAACAATCGCAACACTGAAAGTTAGATAAAAAGGAAAGTTAAAATGAAAAAAATTGTTGTTCTTGGCGGAGGTGAAAGCGGCATAGGAGCTGCGGTACTGGCGCAAGTCAAAGGATTTGACGTCTTCCTGTCCGATGCGGGCATGCTCAAAGCGCATTTCCGTCAAACGTTGCTGCAATATCAAATTGCTTTTGAAGAAGGAAAGCACACGGAAGAATATATTCTGGACGCCGATGAAGTAATTAAAAGTCCCGGCATTCCCGATAAAGCGCCGATGGTACAAAAACTATTGGCTAAAGGCGTGCCTGTTATTTCTGAAATCGAATTTGCCGGACGTTTTTGCAATGCCAAAAAAATTTGCATCACCGGAAGCAACGGGAAAACCACTACCACCTCCATTATTTACTTCCTGCTGAAAAAAGCCGGATTGAATGTCGGACTGGCGGGCAATATCGGCAGTAGCTACGCCTATCAGGTGGCTACGGAAAAACACGATTATTATGTACTCGAATTAAGCAGTTTCCAATTGGACGGCATGTTCGACTTTAAGGCGGATATTGCGGTATTGCTAAATATTACGCCCGACCATTTGGACCGTTATGATTATAACATGGAAAATTATGTGCGGGCGAAGTTCCGTATTACGCAAAACATGTCGAAAGAAGACTGTTTTATTTTCTGCTCGGATGATGAAGTAACGATGTCGCACTTGAACCAAATTGTTTTGAAGGCGCAGTTGCTGCCTTTCTCGCAGATAGAAAAGGTCAATCAGGGTGCATACCTTATTGATGAATATATGCACGCACAATATCAGGAAGACGAATTTTCGATGATGATTGACGAATTGGCATTACAGGGGAAACACAATATCTATAACTCTATGGCGGCAGCGGTAACGGGACAGGTATTGAATGTACGCAACGAAATTATTCGCGAAAGTCTGGTTACATTCAAAGGCGTGGAACACCGGCTGGAGCCGGTGCTGAAAGTACGCGATGTCCTGTATCTCAACGACAGCAAGGCTACAAACGTAAACTCGGCATGGTATGCGCTGGAAAGCATGAAAACAAAAGTCGTATGGATTGCCGGCGGCACAGACAAAGGAAATGATTATTCGGATTTGTACGGATTGGTGGAAGAGAAAGTAAAAGCTATTATTTGCTTGGGCATAGACAATGAGAAACTGCACAAAAACTTTGAAGACAAAGTACCGGTAATGCATGACGTACGCTCCATGAATGACGCTGTAAAAACAGCTTACCGCTTGGCAGCGCCGGGTGATACGGTACTACTCTCCCCTGCCTGCGCAAGTTTCGATTTATTCAAAAACTTTGAAGATCGCGGCCGGCAATTCAAAGAAGCTGTA
>JAIROQ010000174.1 GCA_031257455.1 Prevotellaceae bacterium
CTAACAATTATAAACTGAAATACACGTTTTCTTTTTAAGAAAAAACTCGAAAACAACCGTAGAAATCGTGAAATATGGCAATGATAATAAAATTGCAGCAGGGGGTTGTTTTATAATGGTTGTTTGTGTTTGCGGGTACGTGTATAAAACAATCTCCAAAGGCTGCAAAAAATAATAACAATTAAAAAATTAAGTTTTATGAAAAAACAATTTTTAACTTTCGCAATGCTTGCAAGTGTTGCTGCAAGTGCACAAAACATGCAAATCACGCCCATCAGCGCGACCTATACTGCGTCGCCGGTAATTCAATTCAAAGTGGGGTGGACGGGCGCGCGTACTTACCGCCACAACACCAAAGTATGGGTGTTCGTCGATTACCGTAAAATCGAAAACAATGCGCCGACAGGCAGTTGGACACGTGCCGCAGTTACAGTCACGCCTGCTATTAATTCTACGCCTGCAAGCACGGCAACGCTTGTCTCCGGCAACGACAACGGTTTTTGGCTGAATGGCGCAGACGGCGATTACAGCGCGACGCTCACCGTGCCCCTCGCGCTCGCCGCCGACGTCACGCAATTCAACTGGTGCGCCTATGCGACCGACTACCCGCCCAATGTGGTTATACATGGCAACAGCAGTTATACGTTGCGCGGCTCACGGCCTTTTATCATTAACGGGACTGCGCTTGACGTAAACCAGTCGACCTATAGCGGGACCATTATTTCCTTCACCGACGCCACCGGCGCGCCAGGAATATTTCCTGCAGCGCTCAATGAACAGACAAATGAAATGGGTTGTGTGGCAGGATTGGTAGAAAACCAGAAAGGCATCTGTATAGCGCCTTCCATTTACGGATGTACTGACAATATAGTTAATTTAGGCGCTGTTTCGTTCAGTGCCGGTTCGGAAATTCAAATTGTTGGCAATGGTATTACACAAATCTGGTCGCGCCCGGTAACCGCTTCCGGTTGCCAAAAGACATCATATAATGCTGGACAGTATCAAAATCAAACGAGCGATTGTAGAACGAACCCAGGTTATGCTGGTGATCTGTTCTCAGGTTGCGCGGCTGTACGCTATGCTGCCTCACTGTGCCCGCCACCATGGCGAGTGCCGAGCCGAGTTGACATGGAACGATTGCTACTCGCATTGGGAAGTGCTACGAACTATGGAGTGGACACAGATTTTGTCGACCAGAAATTGCTCGGCCTATGGGGAGGCGAACCAAATGGCAGATGCTTACCTAAGGGCACGCTCGATACTCAAGGAAAGTCCATGCATTACCAAGCGCTATCCTGGTATACCGATGATGCTTTCGAAGTCGTTTACTGGTTTTCGGTAGCGGGATACGGCGTGCGCGCTACCATCATAAGGTACAATAATGAACAATTAATTGTGTACGCGCCTGGTTATTATAACTACGCTGGATCGACTTTCACGACTATGGGCACAACAATAAGGTGTGTAAAAGACGAAAATTAAAAACGACCTACCATCAACAAACAAAGGCGCTTTTTCAAAACGCTAACCTTTGTCATGTGCTGTCCCCGTTAGGGTTTCATGGAGAAACCCTGTTAAGGTGAAGTATTATAATCACCCAACGGAAAACTTTTATCTATGGAAAAATATAAAATATTTGTATTTTTTCATAGATAAACGTATAACTCTTTATGCTGTTTTCTGCATCTAAAAACACAACGCCCGACTTTACTTTTTATGTAAATCCGGGCGTTGTTATTGTAATATCATCGGTTATTTTTCCGTTTCAGCGGCGGAAGTTTCATCCGCCGTTTCTTCCACTACCGGAGCGGCGGCGGCAGTGGCAGTAGTTTCTGCCGGTACGGTTGCCGGTTCTGCGGCTACGGTTGCGGCGGTTGCGGCGGTTGTGTCCGCTTTTTTCGCACGGCTGCGGCGCGTAGTCTTTTTAGCTGCTTTCTTGCCGCCGGCCAATGCCGCTTCATTGAAATCGACCAGTTCGATTAATGCCATTTCGGCTGCATCTCCCTTCCGGAAGCCGGTTTTCAGCACCCGCGTATAACCGCCCGGCCGGTCGGCAATTTTCGGTGCGATGATGCGGAATAATTCCGATACGGCGTACTTGTTTTTCAGGTATTGGAATACCACACGCCGCGAGTGCATCGTGTCGTCTTTCGATTTTGTCAGCAACGGTTCGACATATATGCGTAAGGCTTTTGCTTTCGCCAGCGTTGTTTCAATGCGTTTGTGCAAAATCAAAGAACCTGCCATATTGGACAGTAACGCTTTCCGGTGTCCCGATTTTCTGCTTAAATGATTAACTTTTCTATTATGTCTCATGGTGTTTCGATAATTAACGGTTTACTATTTACTCCTTGTCCAGGTGATATTTTGAGAGGTCCATGCCGAAAGACAGTTTCATCCGGTCAAGCAACGCATCCAGTTCGGTCAGTGATTTGCGTCCGAAATTACGGAATTTCAGTAATTCGTTGCGGTCTAACTCTACCAAATCGCCCAATGTTTCAATTTCAGCTGTTTTCAAGCAATTGAGGGCGCGAACCGACAGTTCGAGGTCGGCCAGTCTGGTCTGGAATTGCGTACGCATCCGGATAGTTTCTTCATCAAATTCTTCCGGTTGGCGTTCTTCTACCAAGTCCAGCGTAATGCGTTCGTCTGAGAACAGCATAAAGTGGTAAATCAGTATTTTTGCCGCTTCCTGCAAGGCATTGGTCGGTGAAATAGAGCCGTCTGTGGTGATTTCGAGTATCAATTTATCGTAGTCGGTTTTTTGTTCCACGCGACAGTCTTCGCGAAGGAAATTCACATTGACAATCGGCGTAAAAATGCTGTCAATGGGTATCAATCCGAATACCGGCTCTTCGGGTTTATTCTCTTCAGCCGACACCCATCCGCGTCCTTTTCCGATAGTAAATTCGAGTTGGAATTTCACTTTCGGCTCCATGTGGCAAATCACCTTGTCGGGATTCAATACCTTAAAAGACGAAAGGTATTTTGCCATGTCGCCGGCCGTAAATTTCTCATGTCCGGCCACGTTCATGGTGACTTTTTCTCCATCTACGCCTTCCACCATTTGCTTAAAGCGAATTTCTTTCAGGTTGAGGATAATATCCACCATATTTTCGATGACGCCCGGAATAGTCGCAAATTCATGGTCTATACCGTCTATTTTAATGGTTGTAATTGCATAGCCTTCCAGTGAAGAAAGCAACACGCGGCGCAAAGCATTGCCGATGGTAGTGGCATACCCGGGTTCCAACGGGCGAAACTCAAAACGTCCGAAAGTATCGGAGGATTCGAGCATAATTACTTTATCGGGTTTTTGAAATGTTAAAATTGCCATGGTCTTTGTATATAAAAAATTTCTAAAAAAGTTCCTTTATTTCCGTAATGCGTTGGGTACGGGGAAAGCGCACACATCGCATTGCCTACTTGGAGTACAACTCTACAATCAACTGCTCGTTGATGTTTTCGGGAATTTCCGAGCGTTCCGGACGATTGGCATACTTGCCGGTCAGCGTAGCGGCGTCCCATTCCAGCCAGGGGTACTTGCTGCTTCCGCCGATGCTGTCCTGAATAACTTCCAGCGATTTCGAGCGTTCGCGAACGCTTACTGTTTCGCCGGGTTTCACAATGCTTGACGGGATGTTGCAAATTTTTCCGTTCAACACAATGTGGCGGTGCGTTACCAACTGCCGTGCGGCAGCGCGTGTCGGCGCAATACCCAAACGATAGACGATATTGTCTAACCGGCTTTCGAGCAGGAGAATTAAATTGTCGCCTTTGCGGCCTTTCATGCGCGAAGCCTTTTCATACAGGTTGCGGAACTGACGTTCCAGTAAACCGTAAGTGTATTTGGCTTTTTGTTTTTCTTGCAACTGCGTACCGTATTCCGATACTTTTTTGCGTTTCTTTGCCAAGCCATGCTGTCCCGGAGGATAATTTTTCCGGTCATAATTTTTGTCTGCGCCGTAAATCGGTTCACCGAATTTACGCGCGATTTTGGTAGTAGGGCCTGTATATCTTGCCATAGTTTGTTGCCGCTTATACGTTGCCGCCGTTTTTGTTTAATTATTAAGCTGTATGCTTTAACCTCCGGTTTTCAGTCAGCAGTCGGCAGTGGCAGTCGGCTGTTTTGTTGCGTACTGCTGCTGCCTGCTGTTTACACTCTACGACGTCCCTTCGGACGGCAGCCGTTGTGCGGCAGAGGGGTAACATCTACAATTTCGATAACTTCTATTCCTGCACCATGCACGGCGCGGATAGCGGCTTCGCGGCCGGAACCCGGACCTGTTACAAATGCTTTTACTTTACGCAAACCTAAATCGTAAGCCACTTTGGCGCAATCGGTAGCGGCTGTCTGCGCCGCATAGGGCGTATTCTTTTTCGAGCCGCGGAAACCCATCTTACCTGCTGACGACCAGCTAATCACTTGCCCTATGCTGTTGGCTAAGGTTACGATTACATTGTTGAAAGTGGAATGCACGTGTAATTGGCCGTTTGCATCCACTTTGACCACTTTTTTCTTATTGGTGGCTGTTGTCTTCTTTGCCATAATCTACTTACTATTTAGTTGCTTTCTTTTTGTTTGCTACTGTTTTTTTCTTTCCTTTGCGTGTGCGGGCGTTGTTCTTGGTTGTTTGTCCGCGTACGGGCAATCCCAAGCGGTGGCGGATACCACGATAGCAACCGATGTCCATCAAGCGTTTGATGTTCATTTGAACGGATGAACGCAGTTCCCCTTCAATTTTATATCCGCCTTGCTGGATAAGCGAACGAATGGCGTTTACCTGTTCATCGTTCCAGTCTTTCACTTTGGTATCAAAATCAATACCTGCTTGCTTCAAAATGTCTTGAGCCGTACTGCGGCCAATGCCGTAGATGTAGGTCAAACCTATTTCTCCGCGTTTGTTTTTTGGTAAATCAACTCCGGCTATACGTGCCATATATATTCAAAATTTAATGATTTAATAATTCAACAATTCAATTAGCCTTGACGCATTTTGAATTTCGGCGTTTTTTTGCATATAACATACAAACGTCCTTTGCGCTTCACGATTTTGCAATCTTCGCTGCGTTTTTTTATGGATGCTTTTACTTTCATATCGTTTAATTTTATTTGTATCTGAACGAAATTCTTCCTTTGCTCAAATCGTACGGCGACATTTCGACACGCACTTTATCGCCCGGCAGGATACGGATATAGTGCATCCGCATTTTGCCCGAGATATGCGCAATAATCACATGGCCGTTGTCTAATTCCACGCGAAACATGGCGTTGGACAAGGCTTCAATGATTGTTCCGTCTAATTCTATGGCCGACTGTTTTGGCATCTGTCTATTTACTATTTTATTATTTACTATTTACTATTTACTATTTCAATTTGCATTTTCTATAAACTCAAATGTGGACAATACTTCCGGCTGTCCTTTTCGTATGGCGACCGTCAATTCGTAATGTGCGGAACGTTTACCGTCCTTTGTGCGCAATGTCCATCCGTCATCTTCTAAAAACACTTCCTGCGTTCCTTCATTTATCATCGGCTCGATGCAGATGACCATGCCTTCCTGTAACCGTTTGCCGTTACCGCGTTTGCCGTAGTTCGGTACATCAGGTTTTTCGTGCATCCGCCGGCCGAGCCCATGCCCTATCATTTCGCGCACGACACCGTAGTTGAATTGTTCTACGTGCGTTTGTACGGCAGCGGAGATATCGCCTATCCGATTGCCGGCTATGGCTTGCGCAATTCCTTTGAATAACGATTCTCTGGTTATGCGCATCAACTGCTTTGCCGCTTCATCCACTTCCCCGACAGCGAACGTATAAGCCGAATCGCCGTAATAGCCTTTGTAGCAAGTGCCGCAATCAACCGATAAAATATCGCCTTCCTGCAAACGGTAACCCGACGGAATGCCGTGTACTACCACGTCATTTACCGAGAGACAAAGCGCATTGGGAAATCCGTTGTAGTTCAAAAACGCCGGAACAGCGCCATAGTCGCGGATAAATGTTTCTGCAAATTTATCCAGTTCCAGTGTAGAAACTCCGGGAACTACCCGTTTTCCTATTTCTGCCAACGTTTTTGACACTATCATTGCATTTTCTTTCAATAGTGCAATTTCATCGTTGGTACGCAAGTGTATCATCTCGTCAAAGAGCTTTCCCGTTTCCGGTTTATTGTTTACCGCCGTCCACCGGCGTTGTTATCATTTCTTTTTTCCTCGCAAACCGCATATACTTTCTATTTACTGCCACTGCTTTACCCATTCCGTCCTTTCAGCCGTCCGGTCTTCATTAGTCCGTCATAGTGGCGGTTGAGCAGATGGCTTTCTATTTGTTGCAATGTATCCAATACCACGCCTACCATAATCAGCAACGATGTGCCGCCGTAGAAATAGGCAAACTGGTCGTTGATGCCGAACAGCATGGCAAAGGCCGGCAAAATAGCAACAATCGCCAAAAACACAGAGCCGGGAAAGGTGATGCGCGACATGATACTGTCTAAATATTCGGCGGTTTTTCGCCCCGGTTTCACACCCGGAATAAAACCGCTGTTCTTTTTCATTTCTTCTGCCATCATATTCGGATTAACCGTTACGGCAGTATAAAAATACGTAAATATAATGACTAAAATAGCATAAATAAAATTATACCAAAAACCGCGATGATTATTCAATGTAGCGGCTATCCCCTGTCCTGCGTCAAAACCGGCAAACAGCAACGGGATAAACATCAACGCCTGCGCAAAGATAATGGGCATTACGCCGGCAGCATTTATTTTTAACGGGATATATTGGCGAACACCGCCATATTGCTTGTTCCCGACAATACGTTTGGCATATTGTACGGGTATCCGGCGCGTACCTTGCACTAATGCTATGGTTACGGCAAAGACCAGCATCAACAGCACCAATTCTACTATCAACATCAGCGGGCCGCCGACAGTGTCATTAAGACGCGAGCCTGCTTCGGCAAGGAAAGCGAACGGCAGGCGCGCTACAATGCCGACAGTAATGATTAACGAAATACCATTGCCGATACCCCTGTCGGTAATGCGCTCGCCGAGCCACATGACAAACATGGTGCCGGCGATAAGTATGACGGTAGCAAAAATATTGTAGGAAAATCCGCCTACCAAAAAGGCCTGCTGCGGTAATTGGGCGTGCAGGTTAGCCATGTAGGCAGGGCCTTGGAATGCCAAAATAGCAATGGTCAAGTAGCGGGTCCACTGGTTCATTTTACGGCGGCCGCTTTCACCTTCGCGCTGCAGACGCTGGAAGTAAGGAATCATCATACCCATCAACTGTATCACGATAGACGCTGAGATATAGGGCATGATACCTAATGCAAATACGGAAGCGTTACCAAATGCGCCCCCCGAGAAGATGTTAAGCAACCCCAACAACCCGCTGGACGCCTGGCTTTGCAAATTATTCAATTGCATGGGATCAATACCCGGAAGTACGACAAAACTGCCTAACCGGTAAACTAACAGCAACAGTAATGTATAGACAATACGTTTGCGCAGGTCTTCGATTTTAAAGATGTTTTGTATGGTGGTAATAAATTTTTTCATTGCCCCGGTTATAATTTAGTGGCTGTTCCTTGTTGTGCTTCAATAGCTGCAATAGCTGATTTAGAAAAAGCATGCGCCGTTACATTCAGTTTGGCGGTCAATGTACCATTGCCGAGTACTTTTATTCGGCTGTTCTTTGACGTCAAACCGGCTTTTATCAAAGTTTCTACGGTGATGTCGGTAGCTGCCGTTTTGTCGGCGATAGCCTGCAATGTTGAAATATTGATAGCTTTATATTCTACGCGGTTGATATTATTGAACCCGAATTTCGGCAAGCGGCGTTGCATAGGCATTTGTCCGCCTTCAAATCCTTTCTTGTGCGAATATCCCGAACGCGATTGTGCGCCTTTGTGTCCGCGCGTGGAAGTACCTCCGCGCCCGGAGCCTTCGCCGCGTCCGATGCGTTTGGTTTTATGTGTTGAACCCGTTGCGGGGGTTAAGTTTTGTAATTTCATAGTTTTTATTTTATCTCTTCTATGGTTACCAGATGCCGGATTTTTTCCACCATGCCTGAAGTAACCGGATTTACTTCCCGTTCTACGGTTTGACGAATGCGGCGCAAACCCAATGAAGCCAATGTGGCTATTTGGCGTTCGGTCGCGCTGTTGGTACTTTTTACTTGTGTAATTCTCAATTTTGCCATAGCGTACATTCCTTATCCTTTAAATACTTTTTGCATCGGCACGCCACGCACGCCGGCCACAGTGTAAGCGTCACGTAATTCCAGCAGCGCATTGACCGTAGCTTTTACCAAGTTGTGCGGGTTGGACGAACCTTTCGATTTTGCCAGCACGTCATGGATGCCGGCGCTTTCAAATACTGCACGCATAGCGCCCCCTGCCTTTACTCCCGTACCGGGCGCTGCTGGTTTCATAAATACTTGCGCGCCGCCGAATTTCGCCACCTGTTCATGCGGAATAGTGCGTTTGTTCAAAGGAACTTTGACCAGATTTTTCTTTGCATCTTCTATCCCTTTGGAAACAGCAGCTGCTACTTCGCCGGCTTTACCCAGCCCGTAACCGACTACGCCGTTTTCATCGCCTACTACTACAATAGCGGCAAAGCTGAAATGGCGTCCCCCTTTGGTTACTTTCGTAACGCGCTGGACGGCCACCAAGCGGTCTTTCAGTACTAAGTCGGTAGTTTTTACTTTTTTTATGTTTATCGTTGCCATAATTGTGTCGAATTAGAATTTAAGACCGCCTTCGCGGGCAGCATCTGCCAAATTTTTTACTCTACCGTGGTATAAATAACCGCCGCGGTCGAATGATACGGTAGTTATTCCTTTGGCGGCGGCGCGTTCGGCGGCCAATTTGCCTACCAACTTCGCCGTTTCTACACCGGATTTGCCTTTCACGGCTTCCGTTACTGCTTTTTCGATTGACGATGCGGTTGCTAACGTAACGCCTGCTATGTCGTCAATAAATTGCACATAAATGGATTTATTGCTGCGAAACACCGACATGCGGGGGCGTTCGGCAGTACCTCGTACCACTTTACGGATACGGTATTTTATCCGTTGTCTTCTGTTTATTTTTGTTAATGCCATACTGTACTTCTCCTACTATTTAGCGCTTGCCGATTTTCCGGCTTTGCGGCGCAATTGTTCACCAACGAATTTAATACCTTTACCTTTATACGGTTCTGGCGCCCGTAATGAGCGGATTTTTGCAGCCACCAAGCCTATCAGTTGCTTGTCGTGGCTCTTGAGGGTTAATACAGGGTTTGCGCCTTTCTTTACAGCTTCGGCGACAGCCTTTACTTCTTTGGGTATCTCAAAATAAATATCGTGAGAATAACCCAAACTGAATTGCAGCACCTGACCGTTTACTTCCACGCGGTAACCCACGCCGACTAATTCCTGTTGAATTGTATAGCCCTGCGACACGCCGGTTACCATATTTTGTATCAATGCGCGGTACAAGCCATGCATCGAACGGTGACGCGGTTGGTCGGTCGGACGGCTAACCGTAACAGCATTTCCCTCTACGGCTACTTTGATGTCTGCATCTACCTTTTGTTGCAGTTCACCGAGCGGGCCTTTAACCGCAACCACATTGCCGGTGTCTATCTTGACGGTTACTCCTTGTGGCAGGTTTACAGGTAATTTTCCTATCCGTGACATTTTTTCTAAATTAATTTATTTTATTTTTTTAAATGTAGCATACTCATAAACGGCCACATTATTTTCTACTCCAAACAGGGTCAATTCATTTTGTTGCTTGAACCGGCCTGTAAAAAAAGAAATAATCAATCCCACTGCCACAAAAAACAGGACTGCTTTTTTGTATCGGAAAAATGGATGTTTATTCATGGCCTATCAAATTAAGTAGTGTCTCTGCTTAATATACATAACAAATCACTTCACCGCCCACATTCTGCACTATTGCTTCTTTGTCGGTCATCACGCCTTTGGATGTGGAGAGGATGGCTATTCCCAGTCCATTCAATACGCGGGGCATGTTTTGCACATCAACGTAGGTACGCAAACCGGGCGTACTGATGCGTTGCAGCTTTTTAATTGCCGGACGCTTGGTGTCAGGATGATATTTTAACGCAATTTTTATGGTATTAAAAGGTTTCCCTTCTTCTATTTTATAGGCGAGGATATACCCTTTTTCATGCAAGATACGCGTGAGTTCTTGCTTCATTTTCGATGCGGGAATTTCCACTGTTTTATGTCCGGCGGCTACCGCATTGCGAATTCTTGTTAGAAAATCTGCTATTGGATCAGTCATTGTTTTGTTTTTTTATTTCAGCGCTCTTGCGCCCGATATCCTTTATTTAGTTAAGAGTTATGAATTATGAGTTATGAGTTATTTTGTTCATTATTCATTGTTAACTGTTCATTGTTTTCTACCAGCTTGCTTTGCGCACGCCCGGAATTAATCCCTGACTGGCCATTTCGCGAAATTGAATGCGGCTGATACCGAAGATACGCATGTAGCCCTTGGGGCGTCCGGTCAATGAACAACGGTTGTGCAAACGTACGGGACTGGCATTTTTGGGCAACTTTGCCAAACCGACATAATCGCCGGCGGCTTTCAAGGCTTTGCGTTTCTCGGCATATTTTGCCGCCAACTTTGCGCGTTTCACTTCGCGCGCTTTCATGGATTCTTTTGCCATATTTTGTTATTTCTTGTTTGTCTTAAACGGTAATCCGAACTCCCGTAACAGCGCATACGCTTCTTCATCCCGGCTGGTCGTGGTAATAAACGATATTTCTATGCCAAGAATTTTAGTGATTTTATCAATGTCTATTTCGGGAAAAATAATTTGTTCTTTAATGCCTAAAGTGTAATTTCCACGTCCGTCAAACTTGTTGGTGATGCCGTTGAAGTCGCGGATACGCGGCAATGACACGGAAATCAAGCGGTCTAAAAATTCGTACATTTTCGCGGCACGCAAAGTTACTTTCACGCCAATGGGCATGCCTTTACGCAATTTGAAATTTGAAATATCTTTTTTTGAAAATGTTTGAATAGCTTTTTGCCCGGCAATAACGGTCAGTTCGTTTTGCGCCACTTCCACTAATTTTTTATCGCCTACGGCAGCGCCAACGCCCTGATTAATCACTATTTTTTCCAAACGGGGAACTTGCATGATATTTTTATATCCAAATTCCTTCATAAGGTTGGCGACAATCTGTTCTCTGTATTTCTTTTGTAGAGCAGGAATATATCCCTTAGGGGTAGCGGGTTGTTGCGCAATTTCTTTTTTTACCGGCGCTGCCTTGGCTCCTTCTTTTTTTGCCATTATTTAATCTCCTCTCCTGATTTTTTAGCGTAACGTACTAATTTCCCTTTATCGTTCAAGCGGCGGCCTATGCGGGTAGGAACGCCGGAAGACGGGTCAACTATTTGCAAGTTGGAAATATGGATAGCAGCTTCCTGCTCGATTATTCCGCCTTGCGGATGCTTGGCATTAGGTTTGGTGTGTTTTTTCACCAGGTTGATGCCTTCTACAATAGCGCGGTTTTTACCGGTTAATATTTCCAGTACTTTTCCTTTTTTACCGCGGTCTTCGCCGGCGTTTACAAACACCGTATCGCCTTTTTTAATATGTAATTTCTTTTTCATTATAATACCTCCGGCGCTAAGGAAACAATTTTCATATAATTATCGCGCAATTCGCGGGCTACAGGCCCGAAAATGCGCGTTCCGCGTACTTCGCCCTGATTGTTGAGCAACACGCAGGCGTTGTCGTCAAAGCGGATGTAAGAACCGTCTCCGCGGCGGATTTCTTTTTTCGTGCGCACTACAACGGCTTTGGATACCGAGCCTTTTTTTGCATCACCGCTGGGAATGGCGCTTTTTACCGACACAACGATTTTATCGCCCACCCTGGCGTACCGGCGGCGTGTACCTCCCAATACGCGGATGCAAAGGACTTCTTTGGCGCCGCTGTTATCTGCTACTGTTAGTCGTGATTCTTGCTGTATCATAGCTTATTTTACTTTTTCTACGATTTCTACTAATCTCCAACGTTTTGTCTTGCTTAACGGGCGGGTCTCCATAATGCGAACCGTATCGCCCTCGCTGCATTCGTTCTTTTCGTCATGCGCTACAAACTTGGTGGTTTTATTTACGAATTTCCCGTAAATGGGATGTTTCACTTTACGCTTAACGGCAACCACAACGGACTTTTCCATTTTGTTGCTGACCACTATCCCTGTTCTTTCTTTACGAAGATTTCTTTCCATTGGAAGCAATTAGTTTATTTCTTCTTTTTCTTTTTGGCTCAGCACCGTGAGCATGCGTGCAATGTCTTTGCGGGCTTTACGGAGTTTCGATGTGTCTTCTACGGGCGAAATGGCATGATTGGTTTTCAAACGGACATAGTTCGCTTTTTCCGTTTCTATGCGTTCCCGTAAATCTTTTATCGAAAGCTCGCGTACTTCTGGCGTTTTCATTTTCTTTACTTTTTATTCGGTGTAATCTCTGCGCACGATGAATTTGGTCGTTACCGGTAATTTTTGCGCAGCAAGGCGGAGCGCCTCTTTTGCTACGGCGAGCGGAACGCCTTCGGCTTCTATCAATATGCGGCCGGGCGTTACCGGGCATACAAAACCTTCGGGTGCGCCTTTTCCTTTACCCATGCGGACTTCCGCTGGTTTTTTAGTAAACGGCTTGTCGGGGAACACGCGAATCCAAATTTGTCCTTCACGCTTCATGTAACGCACTACTGCTTGACGCGCCGCTTCGAGCTGCTGGCCGGTGAGCCAGCACTGTTCGAGGGTTTTTATGCCGAACGAGCCGAAAGCCAATTCATGGCCGCGATGGGCAATCCCTTTCATACGGCCTTTTTGTTGCCTTCTGAACTTGGTCTTTTTGGGTTGTAACATCTCTTTTTAACGTTTAATACCTTAAAAAATTTTTACTTTTTGCTTCGGTGTTCCTATTTTTCCGGCGTTTGCCTGCATGTCCTGAGCCATTACACGCTTGCCAAATATCGTTAATCATCTCAACGTCAGATAAGAAACTTATATTTCGCAGAAAAAACGGGTTGCAAAGGTAGTATTTATTTTTGAAATTACAAACAAGTTTTGAACATTTTTTTATTTTTTTTCAAAAAATGAGAATAGAAGCGCAAAAAAGACGTTTTTGCGGGTAAAATTCCAAGGTATGCGAAGCATCCCTTATACAATTTACGCAAGCTGCCGCCTAAAATAAGAAAATCTTATTTATAAATTATATTTAAGAGAATATATTTATTTATCGAATACAGCCTACGTACATGTTAGTTGCATCATACATACTATACTTTGTGCACCAAAATTGTCTAGCTGCCTTATTCGTTCCATTGCAGTTGTCTACCACATGCATATAGTAATATGTCCAGGCAGTGCCGGGACTAGTAGTTACATTACATATAACATCACACGCACTTGAACCAAGACCTTCGATCCAGAATTTGTTTTTGTTAATGAATACCTGGTCGCCATTTCGTTGACATAATACTTCACTTTTACTAGCAACATGCCAACCTGACGGGCAAGCGGTTGATTTTGCTGTATGTTTAACAGTTGTCGCACTAAACCTGAATTCATACCCACAGCCTGTATAAGTCGAAGCATTATCCGCTACTAAATCTCGACAATAGCCGCCAACAGCCGTTAAACCCGGCAAACAAACTCCGCCGTTATCTGCCACATCGCGTTCTATGCCGCCGGGACAACCAGTAGCATCGGTCAGCGAATGAATTGTACCGGTAAACGTATTGCCGCTTATTACACTATTATTGATTACAAACGGTTGTGTTCCTCTCAATGTATAAACACCGCCATTGTTCATTGTCGCATTCGGCGGATAATCGCTGCCATAAGCGCACCAACTGAATTGGCCGGTAGCGTTGCTTAATACGGCGGTAATAGTTGTACCGGCATTAGTCGCGCCATATTCTATGAAAAAGCCACGCGCCGTTGTCTCGGTAATTGTACCGTTTCCGCCTGTTTTTTGGGGATTGGAAATAGTTGCGGTAGAAAAGGAGGTTGCCGGAGTTGTACCGGTAATAGGACAAAAATCTATCCACACCCATACGCGGTTGTTGTAGGGCGTAGTCGTCCATTCCACTTTAAACATTACTTTTTGCGTGGAGTAGTCCGTTGAGATTGGCGTTACCTTTACAGTGGCGTTCGCAGCAAGGCTTGCAATCATTGCGAAAAGAAAGAAAATTTTTTTCATAACTATTTTTTTAGTTTGTTTATTCATTATTGTTGCCCGTGAGGGCATACCTATCAATAGAACAAAGCCGCCCAAATGCCTTTTTCCCCGTAGGGGATGCATGTCCTACGGACAAGCCGGTGTGATGGATGCATTTTTCTATTGCTATGTTTGTCCTACGGACAATACACATTCATTGTTC
>JAIROQ010000048.1 GCA_031257455.1 Prevotellaceae bacterium
TTGTGTCCTATCACCGGCAGCACCGCCGGCACGTTTACCCAAGCCGTTATCAGCAATCCCTCCGCCACTGTCGGCAGTATTACTACAGTTGCCGGTAACACGCGCGGCTTTTATGTAACCACCAACCCCTCGACCGTTACTGCTACGTTGAGCAACGCCACCGGCAAATTCAACTGGTGCGCCTACGGTAGCGACTACCCGCCGAATGTCCTTGCGAATACTGATGGCTCTTACACATTGGCAGGAACGCCGCCATTCACATTGATTGCATCAAATGGAACAACTATGCAAACGGTAAATGGGAAAACCATTGCTACTGCTGCCGTAACCATGACGCCGGCAACAATAACAGATGCCACAGGCTATCCCGGACTTTGGTGTCCTTACACAGGCAACGATTTGTACATGGATGCTATGCATCGCTGCCAACAACGCGCCAGCGGTGCACGGAACTGGGAAGCATATATAAAAGATGTGCGGGATAATCAAATTTATCGCATTGTGCAGATGCCGACCAATACTTGGTGGATGGCAGAAGACTTGGTATGGGACGGAAAACCTAATCCTACAGCTACAACTTACACCGTGCGCGGCACAGCCCGCAGTTGTGCTGCCCATTATAAATGTGGCCGTTTTTACAACAGCACGGCTACCGGTGCCGGCGCTTATGCGGGTACAAACAGTGACCGCCGTGCAAGCGATGTTTGTCCTGCAGGATGGATACTCCCGTCAAATAACGAATCATGCGCCGTACAAACCTTATCCAATATTGCTAGCGTGGAACTGGGCGGCGAAGATACTAATGGCTTATCACTGGGCTGCTGCTCGAATCCAAGCTGGACGTGTGGTGAGACGCATACCAGTATAGTGTCCGGTAACGCTACAACTGTCCTCCATTGCACTACAGTCGTTCTACAGTGTGATACCAACCGAAATTTTGAAGGTGACGGCGCACGAATAGTTCGTTGTGTACGTGATTAGTTTTTTAACAAAGTCCATTTAATTAACGAAAACGAAAAATATAGCTTTCAAGCAACGCTTTACCTTGTTATTATTAGGCTTTCATCGCCCAACTATGAAAAAGCGAAATGTTATCTGCTGTCTTTTACCATTCGGTAATTAATTCCAAAAACTTTTCTATTTTCGGCTGTATGTCCGAAATTTTGTAATTGAAATTATTGACGAGGATAGCAAAAATGATTGTGGCTTGCGGATTTTCCGCATAACCGGCATAGCATCGCACGCCGCCCATAGAGCCGCTTTTGGCATGCAGCCGTCTTTTGTTGGGAGACGAACGCAGCAGGGTTGAAAAAGTCCCTCTGTCGCCCGGCGTAGCCAGCGTGTAGAAAAAATCTTCAACCGCTTCCGAGTGATACATCATCGTCAAATAATCGACCATGAACTGCGCCGAAACATAGTTCCTGCGCGACAAGCCGCTACCGTCCGCCATCTTGAAACCGGAGGCGGGCACCTGCAAACTGTCCAATAAATAACGCACCGCCCGCAGAGACGAGTCGTAAGAAGCATTTTGTTTCCGTTGCAGGCCAATGGTTTTAAGCAAAGTCTCGGCAAAAAAGTTGTTGCTTATTTTATTCGTGGCGGAAGCTATTTCTTTCATCGGCGGCGAAAGATGGTAGGCTACCAGCGTGCGGGGCGTAAAAGATATTTCCGGCGTAGAAACCACGCGGAGCGCGCCATCGAAGTGAATGCCCTGCCGGTTTAACAATTCGCCGAAATAGTAGATACAAGTGTACGCGGGCGCATTGTTCGAGCCTTTTACTTCCGTGCTGTCGCGATTGACGGGAATAGCGCCGGCAAGCCGCTGCAGTTCGGAAAAAGGCGAATTATAAATTGTCGCTTGATTGCCCGAACCGGGTGCACCGGTGGTTACTTCATTGATAAATTCGGCGCCGGGAATAAAAGGATAACAACTGCGAAGCGTAGTTTTGTCGCCTTCTTTTTGTCCCGGCGTCAATACAATGCTGTAAGCGTTTTCACAAAACGGCAGCCCGGACGGTTGTGCGCCGTAGTAGTTTCCGATATCGCCCCACATCCATGATTCGGGCGTTTCGGCAGCGCCGAGAAAGGTTTCATCGGCTACAATATCTCCCGCCACCCGGTGGATGCCATTGGCTTTTAACGCCGCCACCCAATAGGAAAAAACTTCGTCAATGGGCGTTGCAATTGAATCCGCAGAGCCGAAGGTCGGGTCGCCGCCGCCAATAATATAAAGGTTTCCGGCAAGTGTCGAATCAATAACTGTTCCGTCATAATACAGCGAAGTGCGGTAACGGTAGTCGCTTCCGAGCGACAGCAGCGACAGTCCGGTGGTTACTAATTTAAGCGTTGAGGCAGGCAGCAATGCCGTTTGCGGGCGGTACGATGCAATCACTTGCTGCGTGGCGGCGTCTATTGCCAACAGGCTCATGGATACATGACGGAACGCCTCTTCGTTGCTTAACAATTCAACATAGGCTGCAACGGCATTGCTTTTTTCCGGCGTTTGCGCAAATACCGCCGCCGGACACAGCAACCACCATCCGAACCACCATGTTCTGCGGATTAAAGATTTCATGTCTTGAACTTTTAAATCTTTAAATTTTTAAATCTTTAAATTATGAAATTATTTAATACCCAATTTTTGTTTAATGGCGGAGGGTATAGCATCTTTATGCACGAGAATGTTTATGGTTTTGTATTTCACGAATGCTTCCGAAGCATAGAGAAAACCTTTGTACTGGCCGGTTTCGCCCCATGAGTTTTTGACCATATAATATTTTGTACCATTTTGGTCGTTGGCAATGCCGTAAATCAACATGCCGTGGTCGTCTGTGGTTTCATAGTTATCATATCCCTGCTGGCGCAATTCCGGCGTAATGATTTTTTCATAACCCGGTTTGTTGTTATACAGTTCCGCGTCTTTATCTTTTTGCGGCAAACCCAACCAGCGCGCCTGGTCTGAGCCGGACATCTCTGCAAGGTTTACATCGGGAACGGTCGCAATACCATCCCGCGAAAATCCTTTTTCACTTACATCCGCGCCCCATGCAATCGTATAGCCGTTGTTGATGCTGTAATCGAATATACTCATAAACTCCTCCAGCGGGAGGTTGTAGGAGGTTGCCCAACGCCAGTTGTCGGGGATTTCCAATGCAAAAGCCGTGTAAAAGGGCTGATGCGTGAACGAAGTCAACGATACATAATCAGCTATCCGGATACCGAGCGACTGGAAAAAACGCTGCGGCGTATATTCCTTCCCATTATAGGAAAAAGTCGCCGGAAGTTTTCCCAGATACGCATCCAGAATACCGTTGAACCCGTTGTACCATGCGGAAGAGAGTTTCCTGTTTGCATTTTTCACCACCGCTTCGACATAGGCTTTGGTAAGCGCATCCAGTTCGCTGTGCACGTGCAGCTCTTCGCCGTATTGCAAGCCGTTCATAACAGCATTGGGAACGATGCCGTAGTGTTCCAGCACATACAGCACATCATAGAACGAGCCGCCTGCCGCAAAGTTGCTGTGGCCATGCAGGCGAACATATTTTTCGGCCTTGTCGGAATACGAATGGTGAACAATGAACATTTCCGAAAGGTCATACTCGCCTTTGCCCTGCCGCAACAATTCCGATTCGATAAATCCCAATCCGGAAAAGCTCCAGCAAGTACCCGAGCGGTTTTGATTTTTCACAGGCGTAACTTTCAGTTCTTTTACAGTCGTAAAAATATAACCGTCTTCTTTCTTCCCGTCTTGCGCCGGCGCTACGGCAACAAACGAAATTAACAATACAAGAATACAGATTTTTTTCATGTGTTTATTTTTTATTGGTTTATTCGCTTATCTATTCATGAATTTCAATGTCTGCAAAGATACTTATTTTTTTATAATATTTCATTTAAGGTGCGATATTCTTATTTACGGATTTACAGATTTACGGATTTACAGATTGGGCTGGCGCGCCAGCAATTCATACCTCATAATTCATACCTCATACTTCAAAAAATATTTTGCCAAAACAAAAAATCTTTCTACCTTTGCGCCGGACAATCAATCTTTTTTGTGAACATAATGAATTATTAAAAAATACCTGACTATGGACAAAACCAAACGATTTCTCTTGAATGAGAAAGAAATTCCTGAAAAATGGTACAACATTGTACCGGACATGAAAAACAAACCGATGCCTATCCTGCATCCGGGTACGAAACAGGCGTTGAAACCCGAAGACCTGTATCCGATTTTTGCGAAGGCCGTAGCCGACCAGGAACTGAACCAGACAGACCGCTGGATTGACATTCCCTGCGAAGTGCGCGACCAGTACAAGCATTACCGCGCTACGCCGCTGGTGCGTGCCTATAACTTGGAAAAAGCGCTGGACACGCCGGCACATATTTATTTCAAGAATGAAAGCGTAAGCCCGGTAGGGTCGCACAAATTGAATTCGGCTTTGGCGCAGGCCTACTACTGCAAACAGGAAGGCTTGACGCACATCACCACCGAAACCGGCGCCGGGCAATGGGGAACGGCATTGTCATACGCCACCAAAGCCTTCGGGTTAGACCTGACGGTGTATATGGTGAAAATAAGTTATGAGCAGAAGCCTTACCGCCGTTCGCTAATGCAGACGTGGGGCGCAAAGGTTATCCCTTCGCCCAGCGACACCACCAAAGCAGGACAAAAAACCCTGTCGGAAAATCCCGACTATCAGGGGAGTTTGGGAACGGCCATCTCGGAAGCGATTGAAGTGGCCATGCAAACGCCTAATTGCAAATATACGTTGGGGAGCGTGCTGAATCACGTAACCCTTCACCAAACCATCATCGGGCTGGAAGCCGAAAAGCAAATGGCGCTGGCAGGCGAATATCCCGATATTGTGATTGGCTGTTTCGGCGGCGGCTCGAACTTTGGCGGCCTGTCGTTCCCGTTCCTGCGCCACACGCTCACGGAAGGAAAGCAAACGCGCTTCATCACCGCCGAGCCTGCCTCCTGCCCGAAATTGACGCGCGGCGTATTCCAGTATGACTTCGGAGACGAAGCGGGCTATACGCCTTTATTGCCCATGTTCACGCTGGGGCATACTTTCACACCGGCCAACATTCACGCCGGCGGATTGCGCTACCACGGCGCCGGGACTATTGTCAGCCAATTGCTCAAAGACGGGCTGATTGAAGCGGTCGATATTCGCCAGTTGGATTCATTCACTGCCGGCGTGCTCTTTGCGCAAACCGAAGGAATCGTTCCCGCACCGGAATCGGCGCATGCCATTGCAGCCACTATCAACGAAGCGTTGAAAGCAAAGGAAGAAGGAACGGCAAAAACCATTCTCTTCAACCTCTCGGGACATGGATTGATTGACATGTCGGCCTATGAACAATACCTGTCGGGCAAACTGCAAAATTATACTTTGACAGACGAAGACATTGCCAAAAACACCGGTAAACTGGAAAAAATCGTTTAACGGGAGAGGGAAGCATAGGGCGGATGAGAATTTAGAATTAGGAATTAAGAATTGGCTGTGGCCACAATTAGAAATAAACTAAAAATAACAATTATGAAAAAACTTTTCTTTCTTTTTTTAGTTGCATTTACTAATTAAACTTACCAGTCGCTTGACTATTCTGCCCATTTTTGTGTCAATGACGTCCGCGTTTTTATAAAAAAAGCGC
>JAIROQ010000029.1 GCA_031257455.1 Prevotellaceae bacterium
CATCCCGCAACCCTCCCATGAACTATTTTGGCAGTTGCTACACATGTAGCAACCCTCCCGAAGCCCTTCAGATGACTTGCCGCACATGCGGCAACCTTTCCGATGGCGCAAGCCAAATCTGTAAATCTGTAAATCCGTAATTAGTCACATTATTCCATTCTCCATTTTCCACTTTCCATTTTCCACTTTCAACTAAATACGTATCTTTACAAAAAAAATCGCTATGACCAACAGGTACCGTATAATTATTGCCTGCCTTTTATTTTCCGCCTGCGCTTCCCGTTCCGGCGATTACCAGGCCATTGAAGGCTTTACGTTGGGCACTACATTTCGTATAGTATATGAAGGCGTGCCGCCCGCCGCCGTGCAGGCCGGCATTGATTCGGTGCTGGAGCAAATCGACCATGCGCTCTCGGTATATAATCCGCAATCCATTATTTCCAAAGTGAACCGCAATGAGGCGGTCATGGTGGACAGTTTTTTTACTGCCGTATTCCGGCGCAGTTATGAGATTTATTTGGAGACGGACGGCGCTTTTGATATTTCCGCGTCCCCCCTGTTTAACGCATGGGGCTTCGGTTTCACCGATCGCGAAATGATGACGCAGGCAAAAGTGGACAGCCTGAAACAATTTTCCGGCATGCACCATGTTCGTCTGGAAGGCGCGCGCATTGTGAAAGACGACCCCCGCGTAACCCTTAATGCCAACGCCATTGCCAAGGGGTTTGGCGTGGACAGGGTAGCGTTGTTTCTGGAACAGTCGGGCAGTCGTAATTACCTTGTCGAAATCGGCGGGGAAGTGCGCTGCAAGGGAAAGAACGCCGAAGGCAAAGACTGGGCTATCGGCATCGACAAGCCGTTAGACGGGAACATGTTTCCCGGCGAACACCTGCAAACAGTCGTACGCCTTACGGATAAAGCGTTGGCCACATCTGGCAACTATCGTCAATACTATGAAGAAAACGGGAAAAAGTATGCGCATACTATTCATCCGGCTACCGGCTATCCGGTGGCGCACAACCTGCTTAGCGCAACTGTCCTTGCCGGCGACTGCATGACTGCAGACGCTTATGCCACCGCCTTTATGGTCGTGGGTCTGGAAGGAGCGCAACAACTCCTGGCCGCCCATCCCGAACTGGGCGCGTACCTGATTTATGAGCATCAGGGGAAACTGTGCGTGTACGAGCGAGAGGGCAACTAAAGATTTGAAGATTTAAAAATTTAAAGATTGAAAGATTTCAGGGTTTAAAGATTGAAAGATTTAAAGGGGAGAAACAGTTTTAAACCCTTGCGGAGAAGTCCTTTGATACGTCCGGATTTTCTACGTCTTCTTCAGGCGCATGGCGGCGTGATATTATTGCTTTTTTCATCCATTTTCCCGATTTATAATAAATATATGCGCCTGCAAATCCAATAATCCATCCCACTACAATCGACCACCAGATGCCGGTTTCCGCCATTGCTGTTTGCGAAAGAAACCATGCTACCGGCACCCGTACAAACCACAGTCCGAAAAGCGTGATGAACATCGGGACGAGCGTTGCCCCTGCGCCGCGCATCACGCCGTTGAGGGTAAACATGGAGCAGAAGACAAAGTAAAAAGAACAAATAATTACCAAATATTCATAGCCGATATGTACTACTTCCATGCTGTCGGCAATGGACGTATCCACAAAAAGGCGCATGATGGGCTTGCCGAACAGGAGCATGACCAGCGTGGTCAATATACAGGTAATATTCGTCATAATCAAGGTCGCTTTCAGTCCGCGCTTGATGCGGTCATAACGTCCGGCGCCGATATTTTGTCCCACAAAACCCGACAATGCCGCCGCAAAGTTCATGGCAGGCATGGCAACGAACATGTCCACACGTCCGGCGGCCGTATAAGCGGCAATAGTATTTACGCCAAATTGATTGACAATAGCCATGAGCGCCAAGCTGCCAAGTCCTACGAAGGTTTGCTGTACGCCGGACGGCAAGCCGATGCGCAGGGCTTCGCGGAAAGCCGTTTTGTCGAATGTCAAATTCAGCAGCGACAACCGAACGAGGCTGCGCGAATAGTACAAGTACGCCAATGTCGCCCACCATGAAAGCAACGTGGCAATAGTGGTAGCCCACGCAGCGCCTTTTATTCCCCAGCCTAATTCGGCGACAAACCAGTAGTCCAGTCCGGCATTCAGCATGGTGGAAAGTATCAGGAAATACAGCGGCGTTTTCGAGTTGCCTATGCCGCGCAATACCGCCGCCACGCCATAGTAGCAAAACATCGGCACGGAGGAAGTGAGTATAAGTACGGAAAAATATTCTGAGGCATCGGGAATAATTTCTGCCGGCAAAGCAATTAATTTGAATATATCTTCGCTGAAAAACCAGCCTGCCGCCGCTACGATAATACCGGCGAGGAATAATGTGATATTAATGGTATCGGAAGCGCGGCGCACTTTTTCGTATTGTTTGGCGCCGAAATATTGCGATACGACTACCGAGCCGCCTATCGTCAGTCCCATGACCATCGCGCTAACGGAAAAAAGAATGGGAAACGATGCGCCGACTGCCGCCAGCGCTTCACGTCCGAGATACTGCCCCACCACGATACTGTCCACCATGTTGTACAGTTGTTGAAATACGTTGCCAATCAACATGGGCATGGCAAACTTAAAAATTACTGATGCTTCTTTTCCCTGTGTAAGGTCTTTCATGTACTCGAAAAATAATTGAAATATTTGGATTGCAAAGATACATAAAAAAAGCCGAACGCGTTGTCCGGCTTCCTATTTGGATGATTGCTACAATACTTTATTTGGTTTCGGTTTCGCCTTCGCAGTGTTTCGTGCTGTCTTTTTTGCAGCAGGCTTTTGTAGAATCTTTTTTGCAAGCCGCTTCTGCTTCTTTGTCGCATGGCGCCACTTCTATCGCCGTAGCGTTGATGGAGTATTTATGGATAACGCCTTCCGCCACGATGATGTTTTTGATTTTTTCGGCTTTTGCGAGCAATCCGGCTTTTGCAGTAGAGTCTTCCGTAGCATTGGCCTCATCGGTCAACGTAGCAATGAAAGTTTCATCAATGATTTCTTCGTTGATGACGCCTTTCACTTTCAACACCGCGCCTTCTGCGTTTTCAGGAATAACAAGGCCTTCGCCGGGAACTACAGTAATCGCATTTTTTTCGCTACCGGTAATTTGAAGCGCTCCCGAATGGCAGCAAACATGCGCTAAACCGGCAACAGTAACTTCTTTGCCGATGTACTCCACAGGGTTTTCGTAGAACTTATCTACACATAAACCCGCATCTTTTGTGCCGCAGGCTGCTAAAACTAAAGCAAGCGCGGCGATAGATAAAATTTGTTTCATTGTTTGTAAGTTTTATTTGTCATTTGTTTTTAAAAAGGTTAATTAAGATTTACAGTACGTAAAAACTTTTGCAAAGGTAGGAATTTATTTCTAAATAGCTATCATCTCTGTGGCGTTTTTATTAAAAATTTGTTAATTATTGGACGATGTTCACTTCTGTTTCTAATTGTATGCCGAATTTTTCATAAACCGACTGGCGTATCATGGTTGACAGGGCGAGTGCATCCCGGCCTGTTCCGCCGCCGTAATGCACTATTACCAGCGATTGCCGGTCATGTACGCCCACTGCGCCGATGCACTTGCCTTTCCACCCTGCCTGTTCGATAAGGCGGGCGGCCGGCAGTTTCACGTAATTGACATCGATGGGATAGATAACCATTTTCGGGTCTTTTAAAGCAAGCTCGTCCGCCAGTTTCTTGGGGACAACCGGGTTTTTGAAGAAACTGCCGGCGTTGCCCAGTATTTGCGGGTCGGGTAATTTTTTCCGGCGAATGGCGATAATGGCTTTGCGGAGCGTTTGCAGCGTCACGTCCGGGTATTTCCGCAACTCCTCTTCTACATAGCCGTAGTATGTGCGCAATACCGGATGTTTCGCCAGCCGGAAAATCACGTGCGTTACAATCAGCCTGTCGCGCCACGCCTGCTTGAAAATGCTGTCGCGGTAACTGAAGGCGCATTCCTCGGCGCTGAATACTTTCCGTTCTCCGGTAGCTTTGAGGATACATTCTACTTGCCGGATAGTGTGTTTCACTTCCATTCCGTATGCGCCGATATTCTGCACCGGCGATGCGCCCACATGGCCGGGAATGAAAGACAGGTTTTCAACGCCCCCCCAGTGATGCTGCACGGCATACGCCACAAAGTCGTCCCACACCACGCCGGCGCCCACGCGCAAATGAACGGTCTCTGCTGTTTCCTCTATTTTTTCTATACCGGTAATGCGCGGTTGAATAACCAGACCGTTAAAATCGGAGCAAAACAGGATATTGCTGCCACCGCCCAGAACCAATTGCGGCAAGTGGGCATAGCGATTGTCCGAAAGTAATTTTTCCAGCGCTTCTACGGTTTCCGGCGCGGCAAAGAATTTGGCGCGTACGTCAAAGCCGAACGTGTTTAGCTCTTTTAATGAGTAATCGGTATGTACTGTCATTTGGATATTTTAAGAACCGGTAGCCGGCGCGTTGGCGGCTTTCTTCTTCGCGAGTTGCCGGAAGACAAAAAACCAAACCGTCATGGCGGCAAACAGGATAAGGAATAATATTTCGGTTGTAAGTTGTTCTTGGATTTTATGGCAGACAATTAGCTTCTCACTGCCGGTAACGGTCAGTTTTTTCTGCACCTCTTCCGGCGATGGAATATCCGCCGCGTTCCATTTTGCGAGGATGGTAGCGTCCTGTATCAAGACCAGGCCGGGATTGGCGCGTACCATGCTCTTCAACGGTTTTTCGTCTGTGTTGTAGAAAGGATACATCGCGCCGGTTTGTACGGCGAACTGCGCTATCTCTTCTTCTCCCGAGCCGGAGAGCGCAAAGAAATGCCGGTTGTCCTGCACGGCGCAATAATCCGCCAGCGCATTTATTTTTGCGGCGTATTTCAAAGAAGCGTCTTCGGCGTGCGGCAACACCAATAAAAATACATAACCCGGCAGCTGCAATATCGAATCGGTAACGTCCGTGCGGTCGGACAGCTCCAGAATGCTAAAATCGACCATCGGCGACACATAACCTTTTTTGATTACTTTATTGGCTACCCGCACGAACTTCCATGCCGTATCTTTCGGATAATTTTCCATCGTAAATTCCTGCTCACGTCCGTCTTTTTCGTAATATAATAAAGTAGAAAATTCGTCCGGCCGGTTGTCGTTCTTTACTTCCGTAATGTTTGCGCCGACCTTGTAGGCCATGAAATCAATCAGCGGCAAATGGCGGTAGCAATAGACGGATAAAATCACCGGCAGCAATGCCAGCGCGCCTGCCGTAATCCATTCCGTGCGGCACGGGGCGAATGATTTATAGTTGCCGCGCTGCCAAAACAGCACGCCGGCAAACGGCAGGATGAGGAGATTTTTGAAAAAGGTCTGCCAGTTGGTCAATTTGATGGCTTCGCCGAAGCAGCCGCAGTCGGTTACAGGATTGAAAACAGCCAGTATCAACGTAAGTACCGTAAAGAAACCTATAAATAACGCAGTCGCCCACGCCGTTTCTTTCATCCGCACGCCCAGCAGGGCGCAGCAACCAATCAATAATTCGGCGGAAGAAAGCAGTACGCCGAAATACAATGCTACAGGCGTCAAAAAAGCCATGCCGAAGGCCTTGAAATATTCCGTGAAAATAATCTGCGAGCCTGTCGGGTCAATGGCTTTCACATATCCTGAAAAAATAAACAGTACACCGATAAATACGCGGCAAATAATACGAATTGTTTTCATATCTGTAAAAATTTAGGCACAAAGATAAGAAAAAAACACTCAACAAAGGTAAAACTTCATCCCCTGCCCCCTCTCCAACCGGAGAGGGGGTTAGTGACCCGTTGGCGCTTGGCGCAGCCCCGAAGGGGCGCAACATGAATAACCCCGTGCGAAGCGCGGGGTACGAAATGCCCCCCTGCCTTTCGCGCGGGATACTGCCTGTGCCAAGCGGTAAACCTGTGCGCCGCGCGAGTACTGGAGGGTTCATCGTGCATCCCCGGGCTGCGTTCCGCGGAGCCTGTCCCGAGCGTAGCGTGGGGGCTGCACTTGCCCGGGGCTATTATAGTGTCGCCCCTTCGGGGCTTGGAGAATTACGAATTAGGAATCATTCGTGTTGCGTTTAAATTAATTGAATAATAATAAGTTATAATTTGTCTCTTTGACATTTTTGTAATTAGATTTTATAATAAGTTGATTTATAGGAGTTTTATCTAGTAGGGAT
>JAIROQ010000031.1 GCA_031257455.1 Prevotellaceae bacterium
AAATGAAAGTAGCCTATCTCATCCTTGCCCACGCCAATCCGGCTATGCTCAAAGAGCTGGTAACCGCTATTAACAGACCAAAAGAAACGGTTTTTGTGCATCTCGACCGGAAAACCGCAATGCCTCCTTTTGAAAAACTGCTGGCAGGACAATGTACGTTTATTGGGCAGCGGGAAAACGTTTCATGGGGCAGTTTTTCCACCATACGGGCAACGCTTAACCTTTTGCAGGCAGCAATTGCCGCCGGGCCATTCGATTACTATTGCCTGCTCAGCGGCTGTGATTATCCCATTAAACCGGTGCGCACGTTTGAGTCGTACCTTGCCGCCCATGCGGGCAATGAGTATATCGGCTGCCGCAATATAGCCGGACTGCCCCCGAAATTCAAAAAGCGTTATACGGGCTTTTTCCTTTTTGAAAACCGTTCGGAATTTTTAAAGAAATTGAACTTCGGCATTACAAAAATCCAACGGCTGTTTTATAAACGGAAACCGTATGCCGGCAAACCCATTTTCTATGGCTCGCAATGGTGGACACTGACCGGCGCATGTGTAAAATATATCATGGATTTTATTGCCGCACACCCTGACTGCATGTCGTATTTCAGATACACGCATCTTCCTGATGAAATGTTTTTCCATACGATAATAGTCGGTTCTGCTTTTGCCGGCAAGGTACAAAACGATAATCTGCGACATATTGTTTTTGAGGAAGACCGTTCGCATCCACGTGTGTGTACGATGTCCGACAAGGAAACGCTGCTCCAATCGCCGGCCTGCTTTGCCCGGAAGTTCGATTTATCAATAGACAGCGATATTGTCGAACACTTAAAAAATGTCCTGATAAATGAATGAACCCTTGAAACTGTCGGTCATTATCTGCACTTACAACCGCGCGGACTGTATCCTCGCCGCACTGCACAGTCTCGTGCAGCAAACCTTGCCGCACAACTTTTTCGAGGTATTGCTCATCAATAATAACAGCACAGACGCTACGGAAACCCTGTGTAAAAATTTTGCCCGGCAAACGCCCGGCTTTAACTACCGCTACATGGTAGAAACCCGACAGGGACTCTCGTACGCCCGCAACTGCGGCATTGCCGAAGCCACCGGCGATATTATCGTTTTTATGGACGATGACGCAACTGCCGAACCCGGCTATCTGGAAAAAATGCTTGCCTTTTTCGCCCAAACCCCCGATGCCGCAGCCTGCGGCGGACGTATTTATCCGCGCTTTGAAAGCCGCCGTCCACGCTGGATGTCGCACTTCCTGCTGCCGCTCACCTCTTCGATTGATTGGGGAAACAGGATAAAAATGTTTACCCGCCGGCAATTCCCCATCGGCGCAAACATGGCGGTGCGAAACCGCATGTTTGCAAAATACGGCCTGTTCAATCCCGATTTGGGACGCAAGGGAAACAGCATGGACGGGGCGGAAGAAAAGGATTTTTTCTATCGCCTGAAGTCGGCCAAAGAGAAAATTTATTACGTGCCCGACGCTATCGTTCATCATTACGTGCCCGACCGCCGGCTTACTTTCGATTTCTTCCGGCAACAAGCCATTGGCATCGGCAAAAGCGAACGCATCCGCTCAAAAAGCCTTTCGCGCAAAGAATATGCGAAAAGCCTTGTTCGCGAAGGACTGAAATGGGGTGTGAGCGTGGCGCTGTTTATGTTTTATCTTCTCACGCTGCGTCCGGCAAAAGCCATGCGGTTGCTGGTATTTCGCTGGTACGTGGGCTGCGGTCTAATCCCTTTATTTTCCAAGCGAACTGAACGAAATAACATTTATCCCGTCAGCCCGCGTAAAACTTATTCCCGTACCCACAATAATGTTTAATGAAGCGGGTTGTTTCGTTCTGGTCAAATCCAGTTTTTTCTTGCTTTACAAATTTTGAGTAATTTGTTTTACAGATTTCGAGCGATTTGTTTTACGCCGCACAAAAATACAATAATCCAGCGGCCAACTTTCCACTTGTATAATTGCTGTTTCATCGTATTGTATTGCGCTTTCCGTATCCAACGCCGGCGTATAGCTTGCGCAACAGGTTCAGGATAGCCGTTAGCGATGAGCGATTGATAACACTCTTGTGTACTATTTGTGTTATTTTGGGCAGAAATGCCGCCTGTGCGGAAATTCGCAATCACTTTATCAATATAAAAGAATTGCGTGCCGGCTTTGTAATTCCGTAATGCAAAATCAAAATCACCGGACAGCTTATATCGCAAATCAAACAATCCGTGTTTTTGGTAGGTGGCCTTCGTAACAAATACAGACGCATGGCAAAAATAAATACCTTTATACAGATTATCCATGTTGGGCGCGGCTTTTTTTTCCTTTAAAAAACAACCATTGTCAAAATAAAAGTTGGTGTTGCCGTAAAATATACCATATTGCGGATGGTCTATCCATGCGCGAACAATATGCGCTACTGCGTCCGGCTGGTAAAAATCGCTGGCGTTGATGATGCCTATCAATTCACCGGCTGCTTTTCGGATGCCTTTGTTCATAGCGTCATAAATACCGTTATCCGGCTCGCTGAGATAATACGCAATATGTTTCCGGTAGCGTTGAATAATCGCTGCCGTGCCATCGGTTGATTGTCCGTCAATGATGATGTACTCAATGTTTTTATACGATTGAGTCGTTACACTTTTAATAGTTTGCTCAAGGTATTTTTCCGCATTATAGGTTACGGTGATAATAGAAACCAATGGGGTAGTCATGATATGAATATCGTTTTGAAAAAATTAAACAATGGGATAATTTTTCATACGGGATACATTTACCAGTATGGCGCCGTTCCCATATCACAATAAGGATTTTTTGGCATTTCCTCAGGATATGGACGTTTCCAGCACGAATTATACAACCTGTGTTGATAGGAGTTATTTGGAGATTCCCAACGTTTCCCTTTTATTCCGAACAGTTGTTGTGTTGTTCCACCCATGTGCACCGCCTGTTTTCCCTGTGTTTTCACGAATGCGGCCAATGGTAATCCGTATGCGCCGGCGCCGATAATCGCTATATCAAAATCCGCCGCTTCAATCTTTTTGCACAGTGCATCGTAAGCATCGAACCATGTATCATAGCCGTCAGTGGAGCTCATACCGACCCCTTGGGGAGGACGGATAATTTGCAGGGATTGAAACAGCGGCAAGACTTTGGGATTGAGAAATAATTTTTCCCGGTTATTTTCGTATTGATAGCGTATGCTTTTTTCAAAAGGATGAATGACCAATACTTTTTTGTTTCGTAAACATTCCGACCACGGATCAAGATACCACCACGCCTCCAACGAAGCGAGGTTGATTAAGGTGGCATTACTTGACCAGTTTTTTATCAATTTTTCTTCGGCCGTCCATCCATGAAAACTGTTCCAGCATGCCAGGATGTCGATATGCCGGGCGCTTGCTGCATACAAATCAACAAATCGAGGAATTAATTTTTTATCATTAGGAAAAAATCCCGAAGAAATACATAAAACTTCTGCTTGTTTCTTCTTCCCAAAATAGACAGGCTGCAACAGAAATCTGTCTATGGTATCCAATTCCGTATTTCCATAGCGCGTAATCATAGCCGGGTTGCCCGATAATAATAATTCCTTGATTTTTACATTTCCTTCCCCATTCGGATAATATGGAATAATCTTTCCCCGACAGGGTATGCCGTTATGTATAGCGATTTTTCTCGTAAACAGTTCTTTTTTGAACATACAAGATATTGCCCGGAAAACAGTATATATCCTTTTTTTCATGGTACAAAAATATTAAGTTGGCTACAATACACTTCATAAATTTCCCGGCTGTATTTTGCCGATGTGTATAATTGATTTACGACCTGCTGCGAACGATTTATCATGGGAAAATAATGTGGAATGCCGTTTGTTATTATTTCCTGCATTTTTTCCGCCATGTCTTCCGCCGAAGACGTGCAACGAATTCCTATCTCGTCTCCGGTTATTGAACGGCCATTGTCCAACTGTTCTTTAATCCCGTGCGAATTATGAGCGATGACCAAACAACCGTTAGCCATAGCCTCCGCAACCACCCGGCCAAATGCTTCGCAGTAGGAAGGCACAATAACTCCCGTAGCCTTTGACATCAATCGGGTGATTTCATCTCTCAGCTGTTTCCCGATAAACAAAATACGGTCTGTCTGTATGTGATACCGACTTATAATCCGCATCAATTTATTTTTATAACTGCGGCTGTATCCGCCTGCAAGGTATAATTTATAAGAATTATTGTGCGATGCAAACCGGCAAAATGCTTCTATCATCACGGAAACGCCTTTCTCCTCATAGATATTTCCGGCATATAGAAAGTAGTTTTCTTTTTTCGGATGGAATAATAAATGGTCTTTTTTCAAAATGCCATTATATACTACATGGCTGTGTGGTATGCCGAAATAATCGGCAATGCCTTTGGAAACAGGAATGGGATAATTGTTATCCCGTTTCAGCAGCCGCACCAGCCTTTTTCTTCCCCCTACTATCCATCGCCCCATATCCGTATCCTGATATTCCCGTAAATGCCATACATGGGGGATGCCTCGTTGGCGGGCTATTTTATATCCCATACGATATACTCCGACATTGGTATGTATAATGTCCGGCTGAAAATCACGAATGATTTTTTTTAAACGGTAAGCTATAATATTATTATAGCGTAATGCCATAAACAATTTTACGGGGAAATAAATAAAATCTTTGACGGATTTTATTTTTGGCACGCTGTATTGCCGCATTCTTATTTTAGCGTAAGGGATTTTCCGTTGCTCCAGAAAATTTTGTAATCCGAACAGGTGAGGCATCACTACACAGGCGGTTATTTTATCCCCCAATCCGTCCAGCAACGTCATCAGCGACTGGTCTGCGCCATATATTCCTCCTGTGGCAATGTACAATACTTTAATCGGCATAGTTTGTTTAATATATAATTTTTTTTGCAAAAATAAATAATTCCGTCCTTCCGGTCAAGCCCCAGCCGCTTTTGTTCTTCGGCGGAGAAAGTAGGGCAAAAGTCAATTCTTTTTCTTTACTATAAAAAACACATGATACGAATTGTAAGTCGCCACGTACCATTTTTCGACCGTAAAGAATTTCCGCATACTTTTTAGTACGCTCCGTTTGGTATGGCCACGTGTTCCTATTTCCCAGTAATGTTCTCCGTCAAATTGATGTCTCTTGAAAAATTTGTGAATGTATATATTTAATTTTACAGTTTTAATGACCGGCAGTTTTAATTCCATTTTGTATTTCATCGCCGAATAGGGCAAGCTAATAATGATATGGCCAGCGTGCCGTTCCAGTTGTTGTAAAATATCCTCAAACCTGTCATATGGTAAATGTTCCAGCACTTGGCAACACAGAATAACATCAAATTTTTTGTCGCCGAGCAGGACGTCAATATGGGCCACGTCTCCTTCAAAATCGGGGTGTAAATCCTTGTCGAAATCGAATGTGTACACCTGTATGCCTTGTGCAGCCAGTAATTTCCCCACAATATTATCTCCAACGCCTATAATCAAGGCTGTTTTCGGAGACAATGCCAACGTTTCCGCAAGCTGATGCCAATAGGAAGTCCATCGCGGAAGGTCTGTATAGCGTTGAAAATCGTAGTGGCTTGCTTTTACCTGTACATTATTTTCTTTATACATAATTGTTCTATTTTCGGTATCATTCCGGCGGATGTGGGGTCGCATCCTTGCAGATGTGGGGTCGCATCCTTGCAGATGTGAGGTCGCATCCTTGCAGATGCGGTATACCACTCCGGCGGATGCGGGGTAGTGCAAGCCGGGTATTTCTTTTTTAGATGCATTTGTTGTTTATTACAGGTACCAGTCCAAAGACTTTTCTATCAAAAATGCCTTTATGTCCTCTTTGTTTACCTGGTATCCTTCCATAAACGCCACTTCTTCCGTATAGTTAATATCTTTATGAAAAGCCAGTTGTTCCCTGAACAGTTTTTCGGAGAATTGTGTCTGAAACAATTTTTCTGCCTCCATAGCTATTTCCCCGATGGAGAAATGATTTTTGAGGAGGAAATACAAGTCCACATAATCTTTCCATTTTGCCCTGCGTCCCAGTGCAAAAGCTTTCATGGCAGCAAGCGAAAGCAAGGTTGGCATGGAAATAACCTTGTCTAATTTCACCGGATGCTCCACCGGATATGGATAACTGAAAAAAGTAACTTTTACCGCGTTGACATAAAGATGAAGCTGGTCTGTGTCTTCAAATATCAATTCCTGCTTATAGGGCAACTGCCACAGTTTTTTCTTAATTTCCGACTTTCTCAGGGAGACAGGGGTGAACAGGTCAAAATCAATAGAGCGGCGATGTCCCAGATGCAGTGCAATAGCCGTTCCACCCACCAGATAAAAACTGCGCCTGAATCGGGCAATGCAAGGTAGCAGTTCCTTTTGTTGTTCTGAGAATATTTCAGTTTGCATAACGGTTAAAGTAGTGGGTAAAATAGTCCCGTGCAAGTTCGTAGTAGTTATTCTTCCGCCTTTCGCTTTGGTTGATGGAGTCGAAAAAAATCTGCGCCGTTTTTCTTATTCCCATCAGCCGGAACAATTGTTTTACATTATTCATGTTACCGTAATTTATAATAGTTTCCACCAGCAGTTCATCGCTTACGGTTTCGCCCTTGTCGCCCGGCGAATACCAAAACAGGGCTTCGTGTTCGCGAATGAAGTTTTTTAGTTCTTCTGTCCTCGCTTTGTTCTCCATCTTTTTAATTTTTATTGGGTAACACCCATACAAAGATACGAAAAAATATGAACTTTTCTATGGTATTGTTAGGGGGGAAATCCGTTATTTCCATAACAGATGCTTGACTTTATTTACCAGCGCCCGCGCCGTGTTATTCACCTCTCCCGACACTTTTAACACATACAATAAGACCGCGCCTGTTGCAGCCAACACTATGCTGCGGCTTATCCCGTCTATCCATGGATTATCAAATTTGAACAAAAAATAATTTATGCCTGTCAAAAGCAGGAAAATCACTATCAGTTTCAGCGTGCCGGAAGAATACGGGTTGCCCTTTACTTTTTTCAGCACTATCCATTGCTGCACGCTGCAAGAGAGCAGGCAACTGACAGCTGTGGCAAGGGCTGCGCCGGCGATACCCCATACCGGGATTAGCAGATAGTTGGTTAGTATCCCCACGACAATGATGAAAAACACGAAATACAAACTCCAGTAATAATACCGTGAAAAACCGATGAGCATGCCGCCGAAATTCAGCGTTACTTCTATCAACTTTGCCAGTCCGATGAAAAATACCACCCACTTGCCGCCCGCATATACAGCGCCGTTCGGGATAATGGCAAAAATATTGTCGATGTTTGCCCAAAGTAAAATGAAAATCAATCCGCCTGTCAGGAGTTGGTGCAGCGACACTTTTTTATAAAGCGCATTGGCCGTTTCAAAATCGCCTTTTTTCAAGGCCTCGGCGGCTATCGGAGCAGAGATGGCGCTGATAGACCGCGAAGGAATTTCAATAACCGCCGCCATATAAAAAGCAATCGTAAAAATACCGGCATAACTCAATCCCAGTTGCGAAGTAATCATAAACAAGTCCAGCTTGCCAAGTACGGTACTGCCCAACGCGCCTATGATTAAATACAGGGAATACCGAAAAATATCTTTCCGCAACGGGCGGGTGATATACGATACATCATGCCGCAGGGAAGTGACGGAAGTTTTAAGGAGATACAAAAACAGGCACCACATCGCCACGCCGTAGGTTATCACATAGCCTGCCACTAATCCGCTGCGGTTAATGAAATGGTAGCCGTAAAGCAAATAAACCGCCAGTATGCACAGCCGGATGACAATTTCGCGGTTAAATCGGGGAACAACAATACGCATGTTCACGTTGGAGTACACCTCGAATACCGACAAATAAGCACAAAAGAAAATCAACGGCGTCACCCAATAGTAATACGAAATAAAAAGGCTTGATTTTTCCGCAAACAAAAGGGTAACCGGTCCTTTCAGGAAAATGTAAAGCGGAATAAACAGCAGGCATCCGATGAACGGCACAAGCAGCGCATAAAAGAAGAAACCGTTGTGTTTTTTCTTTTCATCCTTGAAGTACGGGAAAAAACGCATAACCGATGAAGACGTCCCCAACTGGGCGAGGACGGCAAACATCACTCCCGCTTCCAGAATTACTTTTATCAAGCCGATATCTTCGGGCTGCAGGAATTTTGTAACCACAAACATGGTGGTCAGGAAGCCGATGAAAGCGCCGATGTAAGTGATGACAGTTCCTTTTATACTTTGACGAATGACTACGCCCATAACTTTATTTGTAAATTTGCGACAATTTTTCGTTACTTTCCAATCCTTTCCGGAAGATTATTTTTAATACGCATGCCTTGAGGAAACCCCAGCCGTAGCCTGCCAATTGGATATATGCAGCGCACACCGACAACAGGGCGGTTTTTATCCGTTTTGTCTTGACGAGCGCATCCGCGAAAAGCAGGGCGGTGTAGAGCGCAGGGACGGCCAGTACCCACAGCGAGAAAAACGCCGCTACCGCAATGCCTGCGCCGCCAAGCAGGAACAATGCCGGCAAAGTATGTACCGGCTTTAACGACCCTTTATGCAACAGCGCCAAATTAATCCGTGCCGTGCCGAAATTGCGCACTTGCCGGTAGAATTTCGCAAAACTTATCCGCCGTTTATGGTAAACAAATGCTTCGCGACACAACGATATGCGGAATCCGGCTTGGGCTATGCGAATGGAAAGGTCGATGTCTTCCCCCAGCATATTGTTAAACCCGCCGGTTTTTTCGTACACCGCCCGCGAAAACCCCATGTTGAACGTGCGGGGCTTGAAGGTTTCCATCGCCTGTTTCCCGCCGCGAATGCCGCCGGTAGTAAAGAATGAAGTCATGGCATAGCTAATGGCTTTTTGTAAACCGGAAAACGACCGGTGTGCGGCGTCCGGGCCGCCGAAGCAATCGCTGTAACCGGCCTCCAAATGCGCGGTTAACCGGATAAAATAACAGGGGGGAATGATGCAGTCGGAATCAAAGAAAATAAAATAATTGCCCTTTGCCCGTTGCATACCCACGTTGCGACTGTCGCTACGGCCGGTATTTGGTTTGGCGTAATACGACAGCGTCAAAACCTCTTTATACGCATTGACCACCTGTTCGCATGGAAGCGTGGAGCCGTCTTCCACAATAATTACTTCAAATGGAATATTCCCCTCCTGCTGCGACAGGCTCTCCAACAGTTCGCCCACTTCTTCGGGGCGATTATACACCGGTATGATGACAGAATAAAGCATGGTATATATGACAAAGGTACAAAAAAAAGACTGCCTCTTTATAGAGGCGGTCTTGCTTGTTTCTGAGCGGAAAACGAGACTCGAACTCGCGACCCTAACCTTGGCAAGGTTATGCTCTACCAACTGAGCTATTTCCGCATTTGGGAATGCAAAGATAAGTAATTTTTTGAAAATGGGAAAAAATTTTTTATTGC
>JAIROQ010000044.1 GCA_031257455.1 Prevotellaceae bacterium
ATCATTTTTGTATTCTGGGGAGACCGCACAAATATACTCATTTTTTACCCGAGAGGAGAACGACTAGTTCTCCTTTTGCTGTCTTATCATTTTTTATGCATTTACTAATTGAATTTACATCAGACCTCACAACCCTTACAACCCTTACAGACCTTATAGACCTTACAGACCTTATACAAATCAACAAATCAACAATTCAACAACTAAACAACTCAACAGTTCAACAAATAAACAAATAAACTAATATGAAAAAGTACCTCCTCATCGGCATCATTGCCGTGTCGCTCATCGGCATCATCGCCGCACTCACAGCCCGCGTAAGCTACCTGAAAAAAGAGCGCAACATTTATCAAAGCAACACCCATGTATTGCTCGACAGTCTCCACACCTACAAGGTAAACGACAGCCTGAACGCCGCCTCTGCGCGGCAACTGCAACTCACCATTGACGAATACAGGCAATATAGAGCATCCGACTACGCGCTGATAAAGCAGCTGCAAGCCGACAAGAAGCGGCTGGAACAGGTAACGACCGTACAAACGGAAACATCCTACGAACTGTCTGCGCCGGAAGTAGAGCGGATAGTTGCCCGCAGCGGGCTGGCGCTCGACAGTATTATTGTCATTCGCGACACGGTGAAGTGCTACGCCTACGAGGACGCATGGCTGTCCTTTGACGGCTGTGTCTCCGCCGGCACTTTCACCGGCACGGTGAAGAGCCGCGACAGCCTCCTCTATGTCGAACACATTATTCCCAAACGATTTCTTGGATTTCTCTGGAAGTATGGCGTGCGGGAACGCCGGCAGGAAATTATCAGCAAAAATCCCCACACCGAAATCATCGGCGCGGAATTTGTGACTATTCGGGATTAGGCCGGCGTCTTTGAAATTTTGTGGTAGATGTAATCGAATGGGATTGTATTTAAAAAAATATCGTATATTTGTGGAAAATTTTAATTCGTTAAAATATTTCTTATGAATAGCGTCTCCTTTAACGAAGAAAAGGCCATAGCGGTTATATTATACATATTGAAAAGTATCGGTGGACAAATTGATATGTATAGACTGGCAAAAATCCTTTACTTTGCCGACCAGAAACATCTCGTAACATACGGAAGAACTATTTTAGGCGATGAATACGTCCCGATGGAATACGGGCCGGTTCCATCCGCCATATATAACGCCGTAAAAATGATAAACAACGACAATACCCGTTATAAACTGTTCTCAAAAAAACTGCAGCTATCCGTCAAAGACGGCTACATTAGGGTTATTTTATCTTCAATGCCGCCGGATATGGACGAACTGTCCCTTTCCGATATAGAATGTCTGGATGCTTCAATCGAGGAAAACAAAACGCTTGAATTTGACGACCTGTGTAAAAAATCGCACAAATTGGCGTGGAATACTGCTGCCGAAAAAGGATTGGCCAGGATTCGAATGGAAGATATAGCCAGGGAAGCGGGTGCTTCCGATGATTTTATTGCCTATATCAAAGACTATGTCAACGACTGTAATCTTGTATTGGTATAAATTATGGGACAGCCCTTGGCAGATTTTTTTTCGGATAATGAAAAAACAGCATTTGCAAATAGAAATATAGAACTCGGAACAGTAGTTAAAATATATGACCGTATCGCTAATAAAGAAAAATGGCATTTGATAGTTGGAGTTAGCAACGATGAAATAATGATGGCTTCCGTGCGCATAAATTCGGAATTAAATCTAAACTGCATACCTGAGGCATTTCGCCGCTATCATTATTTCATTACAAAAAAAGATAATGCATTTTTAGAGCATGATTCGTACGTTGATTGTTCAAAATTGATTATCCGCAAAAAGAAAGATTTTGTCAATTGTGTAGCGAAAAATTCCATGGCATTGAAAGGTAAAATGGAGGAAAACAAATTAAATCATATCAGGGCAACCATAGCCGATTGCCGTGTGATAGAACCCAAATTCAAGAAACAGTTTTGCCTGCAATAAGTTTCATAATTAAGCTAATAGGCGCCAACTATTCACACCTTTAACTATACAAATTATCCGTATTCCAAAGGCACTCCTTATCCAGTGCAATAGCATCCACTTTTTTTGAATAGTACCCTTTGCGTTTATAGCCATCCTTAATCAGGGAATTCATCAGCATAGGGTTGCCTTTCCAGTCGGTTACAATCCAATATTTCCGGCGGGTATATTTTGATTGCCCGCTATTTTCATGCAGGATGATAATGGTTTTTTTCAGCCGCGCCAGCCGTTTTTTCCAGACATACTGTTCGAGCATTAGTTTCAGTTCGTTCAGGGCGGCCTGTACCCATGAAATATCTTTGTAGTCGATACGCGTATCGATGATATGTGCCGGTTCGATTTTATAGCATAAGGAATAACCGGCTATTATACTTTGCAATTTCCTTTGATTTCCTGCCTCGCAATATTCGCGTTCTTTCAATTTCCAGCCTTTCCCCTTTTGGTATTGCAGGGATATACGGAGATATTCGTAGCCTGTTTTTTCAATAAATAATCGATACATGGTAATTGTTTATTTGTTTATTTGTTTATTTGTTGAACTGTTGAATTGTTTAACTGTTTATTTGTTTATTTGGCGTCAGCCCATTTTCAATTTTCAACTTTCAACTGAACCCGCCTCAGCCAAAATAGTCAATAGTCAATAGTCAATAGCTAAATAGTCAATAGCTAAATTCGTAAATTAAAACTTGATGCTGATTTGCGCCTTAAAGGTGGTTTGGTGCGGTTGGTTGGTTTCATTTAATCCGCTGCCGGCGGTTGTTGCATTAAAGAAGTAAGTTTGCGCTAATCGTACCCAGCCGTCAACATTTTTCCACAACTTTATATGTGCATTTACATACCACCGCGCCCCCTTTGCATAGTAAGCCGGTACGGAAAAACTGTAGAGCATGTCGTTTTCATAAGCATAGAAGCGCGTATTCCAGTGGCCGGCGTCAAAGACGGCAAACCGCAGGGAAAAATCGGCCGGGAATGTTGGAAATTTGTAGTTGATATTGTGGTAAAGCAATAATCCGCTTGCTTTGCCGTCTGCGCGGTAGAACGCTATTTCGATACGGTCTTGCATGCGCAGTCCGCGCAACAGTTGATAGGATATTTCGTAGCGGGCATGGAGTAGGTTTACGGTATGTTGCGGCGTAATGGCGTCCGTGCTGCCGCTTACATTTTCATCTTTTACTTCCTGCTTTATGCGCAGGTACATGTTAACGGTCGAATCCGGCCGGTAGGCGGCCTGCACATAGTATTCATAGCCTCCGGACGGCGCATAGACGCGGTAACGCATCCACGGGAATGAGAAAACGTCCGCCCAGGCAGAAACCGTAATGGCCGGATGCGGCAGCCACTGCGCCCCCACATAGTAGCCGTTCTCATTGGCGGTTTTGCCGGTTTCCCCAAATCCCTGCGCATACATCGCCTGATAGTTCCGGCCATAATTCCTGTACAGGAAAGCGAGCCGGAAGGCTGCATCCAAATCAAACAATGCGCCTGCCACGCCGGCCATTCCACCGTTGCGGCTTACGGCCAATTCGCCGAAAAGGCTGATTTTTTTCCATACGCCGTAAAAATCAATACCGGCGTTGGCGTTTTGTGCGCTGTTCAGTTCAAAGTAATTGTAGGGCTTCAAGTCGCGTTGGTAATTCTTCCCATAACGATGCCACAACGCGGTTATACCGATTTTTAAGTACCGGAAGCGATAGGACAGGTTGCCGCCCGTTACCGTTTCCGGCACGGCCTGTTTTTTCTCCATTGTGCCGGTCGTGTGGTGCAGCCCTGTTTCCTGAATGGTTGAAAAAGCGTTGCTGTCAGCGGTGGCGTCAATATTTTTATGGGAAACGAACGCCGACAGTTTCCATTGCCTGTATTGCAGCGTTACGGCCGCCCCGCGCCGGAAAAGGTTTTCATTGGTGGACGTATAACCGGTCAGCCCGCGTTCCTGTTTTTTGACGGATAAAACATCGCCGGCTTTCGACAGCGAATAGCCGCCCCATGCCACCAATCCCTGCCCGAACTGCATCTGGTAATCGCCGACAATAAGTTTTTTCACTATTCCTGCATCGGACAATTGTATGTGCGCCGAATAAAAATCAAATCCGTATTTATTGCGGCCGTTGAAAAAGGGCTCTCCCGCATCGTTTTGGGCGGTAATGCCCCATTGCATTTTATCGCGGTAACGGTATTGGTAGCGCATATACGTTGCCCATGGCGAGCCGAGATAATGCGCATTGGGCTTTTCCTGTTCTCCGGCCGTAACGGGCGCATAGCCTTTTTGTTCTTCCAGCGTACGTCCGGTGCGCATAATAAGCCGGTGGCGGCCGTACGTGAAGCGGTCGGCAAAAGAATAATGCCCTCCGGCGGATACGGGAATTACCGTAATAAACGGGTATAACTGCCCGGCTATTTCTTCATTGAAGCCGTGAATGAGCGGCAATTCATGGACAGTATATAATGCGCCGTATTCTTTCCGGTATTCCAGGAGGCTTTGTATTTGAAAATCGTTGAGGATTTGCAGTTGCTGCAAATCGGCTTCCGTTGCGGCATTCAAGTCGAGCGGAGACTCCAGCAATGTTTCAAAGGTATCGTATAATGCCTGCAAATCCACTTCATTTTCGCCGGCCTCGGCAGCTGCAGATTCGAGGAGTTGGTACAGTGCGCCGGGCATGTCGCGGTCGGGATTTTGCGCTTTTGCCATGCCGGCGGCAAAACAAAAAAATATGAACACGGCATATTTCATAAAGACATACTGATGGCCGCCTGCGGAGTGTAACCCAATACCGGATGACGACTCAATGCCGCATCGAACCGGAAATTTTTGTGAACGTATCCTACGCCGAAATGCACTTCGAACGGCTGTGTAATAATGCCGGTACGCAAATAAAGGATTTTTCCGACCAAAAATTCCGTGCCGGTTTTGACGCGGGCGGCTTCATAAATATTTTTGGATATTTCGACCAGCAACTGCACCGGTATAGCTAACGAATACCCGGCGCCCAACGAAAATACCACCGGTAATTTCGTTTTCTCACGGTCATTCCATTTTGAAAAAGTAAGGTTGAACACATAAAAACCCAGGGTAAGGTTTTTTGCCGGAGTCGCCCATACGCCTGCATTCCCATTGACCGCAAACAGGTTTTTATAATCTTCCGGGAAGCGCATTAAATGCCCGTCCACGCTAATGCCGGCCGACAGGCGTTTGAATAATTTGCGGCCGACAGCTATCCCGAACCGATTTTCTCCGTAGTCCGTAAATCCCAAATTACTTAATGAAAAACCTGCGCCGTTGCCCAATAAGGGAAATGCTCCGGCGAATGTACTTACGCCCATCTCCGTCATGGTAAACCGCTGTTCGTGCGATATGCCGATGCCGGCTCCGGTGAGCATTCCCAGCCCTGCGGGATTATTCACCGCCGCCCATACGTCCGTTTGCAGGGTGATAATGTTTCCCATTCCGGCAGCGCGCGCCCCCACAGGCTCCAGCGACAGTTGCGCGTGCAGGGGAAGAAAGGAAACGAATGGTAAAACGATTGTATGTATATATTTCAACAGGTTCATAGATAAACTTTGTTGAAGCAAATATACGCATTTTTAGATAATTTTTCTATCTTTGTAGAAAAAATAATTTTCAATAAATCATGCCGAAAATTTTTGAATATTTAGGAATTTTAGTTTCTTTTTATTCCAACGAACATGAGCCTATCCATGTGCATGGAATGAGCAACGGATTGGAAAGCAAAGCGGAATTTTATATTGTAAACGGTAAAATTACAGAGATAAAAATTAAAGATGTAAAAGGACGTCATCCTTTAACCGGCAAAAAACTTAAGGATTTTGAATGTTTTTTGCAAAAATACGCGGATAAAATAGTAGAAAAGTGGATTGATTATTTCGTGTACCACAAAGATGTTGAATTTGAAAAAATCACTATACACATTTAATGAAAATTGTAGTAGAATATACAAATACGCCGGCAGAACTGCTGGAAGTCCAATCGGCAGAATATGCCGGGAATTTTGTTCTGCACGTTTCTTTTAGCGATGGTTTTACCCGGATGGTCGATTTTAAACCATTTTTGGCAAACTCGTTTCATCCTTCCATTCGTCAATATTTAAATGAAAACAAATTTAAACAGTTTGAAATCGTTGATGGAAACTTGAATTGGAATGATTACGAATTGATTTTCCCTGTGGAAGATTTATATAGAGGGAAAATATAACGCCACATTACATTTAAAGAACATTTTATTTTTTCTTGGCTGCGCGATGAAAGCCTGAGGGAGACATGGCGCAACGATTTCAGGAAGCAGGATTTTTTGCTTCCATGCTATATATTATTTTGGCAAAAATTACAGTTGGCGGAAACAACGTATATGTGCCGAATGTTCGTTTTCGCAATCCGGTATATCACAGGTGTACGTCCAACCCCAGTCAAAGCAATCGTATGTTGATTTATTATCTCGAACTATTAATATTCTCACACCACTATCACCTAAACTGGTACTTGTTTCACATCTATAATATGGTGCATTGTAACCACAACACCTGTTCCCAACGTATATTTCTTCACCTATATAGGAACCTCCGAACGCATCATTTAACAAAGCTATCGAATTTTGCCATCGTGCTACATATTCACTTGTTGTAGGTATTTGCCAACCTGTCGGACAATTCGGAGGATTACTACCTTGATACATTTTCGTGTTATTACAAGTTGCATAAACTTTATCATCAATAGATAAATTGTCTGCAAACCACCAATTATCGTCTGAGAATTGAGTTATACGATAAATTTGATTATCCCGGCTGTCTTTTATCCACGCTTCCCAATTTTTTGCGCCGCTTTGGCGTTGCCGGCAGCGATGCGTAGCATCCATGTACAAGTCGTTGCCTGTGTAGGAACACCAAAGTCCGGGATAGCCTGTGGCATCTGTTATGGTTGCCGGCGTCATGGTTACGGCAGCAGTAGCAATGGTTGTCCCATTTACCGTTTGCATAGTTGTTCCATTTGATGCAATCAATGTGAATGGCGGCGTTCCTGCTAATGTGTAAGAACCATTAGTATTCGCAAGGACATTCGGCGGGTAGTCGCTGCCATAGGCACACCAGTTGAATTGGCCGGTGGCGTTGCTCAACGTAGCAGTAACGGTTGAGGGGCTGGTCATTACATAAAAGCCGCGCGTGTTGTCGGCAACCGTAGCAATACTGCCGGCAGTAGCGGAGGGATTGCTAATAATGGCTTTGGCAAACGTGCCCGGTGATGTGCCGGTAACCGGGCACAAATCCACCCAAACCCACACGCGGTTGTTGTAAGGCGTACCCGTCCATGCCACTTTAAAGGTTACTTTTTTTGCGGAATAATCCGTACTGATTGGCGTAACTGTTACTGTTGCGTTTGCTACCATGCTTGCAAGCATTGCAAGAGTTAAAAATTGTTTTTTCATAACATTTAATTTTTAATTGTTTTTATTTAGCGGCGCACTGATGCTTAATTCCTAATTCTCCTGTCCAGCCTAAGCTGCCTGCGTTTTGGAGTAGATTTCTCCACTCCGTGCACTCATTCTTCGTGCGCTCCGGTCGAAATGACGACTTAGTCGTAAGTTGTAAGTCATAAGTCGTAAGTCGCGGCAAGCGCACTAATTCTTAATTCCTAATTTGCTCCGGCGTCAGCCCAATTAGTCACATTAGCACATTAGTCACATTAGCACATTAGTAAATTTTTCCTACCTTTGCATCCTTTTTATAAATAGGCTATGCAGAAAATACGAAATATCGCTATCATTGCGCACGTGGATCACGGGAAAACCACGCTGGTGGACCGCATGATTTTACAGGGGAAACTTTTCCGCGACAATGAAAAACACGGCGAACTCATTCTCGACAGCAACGATTTGGAACGCGAACGCGGTATTACCATTCTGGCAAAAAACGTGTCGGTGCCTTACAAAGACTATAAAATAAATATCATCGATACGCCGGGACATGCCGATTTCGGCGGCGAAGTAGAGCGCGTCCTCAATATGGCGGACGGCGTGCTGCTGCTGGTGGACGCCTTTGAAGGCACGATGCCGCAAACACGGTTTGTCCTGCAAAAGGCGCTGGGATTGGGAAAAAAGCCGATTGTGGTCATCAATAAAGTCGATAAGCCGAATTGCCGCCCCGATGAAGTGAATGAGCAGGTATTCGACTTGATGTTCAGTTTGCAGGCCACCGAAGAACAGTTGGATTTCAAAACCGTTTACGGCAGCGCCAAGCAGGGCTGGATGTCGCTTGACTGGCGGCGTCCGGCGGCGGACATCACGCCGTTGCTCGATACGATTTTGGAAGAAATACCCGCGCCGCTCCTCGTGGAAGGCACGCCGCAACTGCTGATTACTTCGTTGGAATATTCGCCTTATGTGGGACGCATCGCGATTGGCCGCATCACGCGCGGGACATTGCATTCGGGCATGAATGTGTCGCTCGTGAAACGTGACGGCGCGATGGAAAAAACCAGAATAAAAGACCTCATGACCTTTGAAGGGCTGGAAAAAACCAGACGCGAAGAGGTACGCTGCGGCGACATCTGCGCGCTGGTCGGCATTGAAGGCTTTGAAATAGGCGATACCATTGCTGATGACGAAAGCCCCGAAGCCCTGCCGCCCATTGCGGTGGATGAGCCGACAATGAGCATGCTGTTCACGATTAACGATTCGCCGTTTTTCGGGCGAGACGGGAAATTCGTTACTTCGCGCCACCTGAAAGAGCGCCTCGAACGGGAATTGGAAAAGAATTTAGCCCTGCGGATCAAGGACGGCCCTACGGCCGATTCGTTTGTCGTTTACGGGCGCGGCGTGCTGCACCTGAGCGTACTCATCGAAACCATGCGCCGCGAAGGATACGAACTGCAAGTGGGGCAGCCGAAAGTGATTGATAAAAACATTAACGGCATGCGTTGCGAGCCGGTGGAACATCTTACCATTGACCTGCCGGAAGCGATGGCAGGCAAGGCTATCGAGCTTTCCACCCGCCGCAAGGGAACGCTGCTGCACATGGAGCGCCGCAGCGAACGGATGCACCTTGATTTCGATATTCCTTCACGCGGATTAATCGGCCTGCGCAGCAACCTGCTTACCGCCACGCAGGGCGAAGCGGTCGTAGCACACCGCTTCAAAGACTTCGAGCCTTACAAGGGCGAAATAGAACAGCGCGTCAATGGCTCGCTCGTGGCCATTGAAACCGGCATGGTGATTGCCTACGCGCTGGATAAACTGCAAGACCGGGGGAAATTCTTTGTCGCGCCGGGCGAGGAAATATACGCCGGCCAGGTAGTCGGCGAACACACCCGTGCCGGCGACCTGTCCTTAAATCTGTGCAAGACGAAAAAACTAACCAACATACGGGCTTCCGGCTCTGATGAGAAGCTGAACATCGCCCCGCCCATCCGTTTCAGCCTTGAAGAAGCGTTGGAATATATTCAGGAAGACGAATACGTGGAAGTAACGCCGAAATTCATGCGGCTGCGGAAAATCAACTATAAAAGTTAAGACCTGAAAGCGCATCATGCGTTACCGGAGGAAATCCAGCAGGTGTTTCATCAGCTCGTCACGGGCGGATGCTTCTTTGATTGTTTCCAAAGGGAAACCAAGTATGCAGGTTTTGTAGTCGCCGTCATGGGCAATGCCTGCGCTCAGGTTGTTTTCGCTGTAGCGGAGGATGGTGTAAGTGTTTTCGTCGGCCGGTTCAATGGCGTCCGGCGCTTCCACCGCATAGCAGTCGGGGTTCAGTTCGGTGTGGAATTGATAATGGATGCCCCGTGCCGGAAATACAGGCGAAGCAAGGGTTTTTACGTTGCCTGTTACGGCAGCCTGTCCGGTTTGCCATTGGTATTTCAATACCTGTTTCGCAAACTGTTTGCCGGCGTCATCGATAGTCCCGGCGTCCCATAAATCAGCGCCGACATACGCGCCGCTGACCAACAGGTTGCCTCCCGCTTGGCAATAGGCCGCCAGCCTGGCCTGCAAGCTGTCGGGAAAAGCCTTGTAGCGCGGGGGGAAAGCGCCGCGTCCTGTTTTTATTTGCTTTTGTTTGCCGAGAATTAAATTGGCCGTCCGGTAGCTGTTCATGGGATATTGCCCGTTCATCACGGCTTCGGCGCCGGTCGAAACGAAGGAATAGCCGGCGCGTACTATGGACTGCCCGTGTATAAAAGGATAATCGAATGTATTGCCGGCAATGACGGTTGTTTCATAATTGGCATTGCTCGCGCCGAACCGTGCGCCGTCATTGCCTGCCCAGGGGATGCGGCGGCGAAATTCGTACTGGCTGCCGATATAATTATATTGCAGTTTATCGGGTACGCCGTGGTCTTTGAAATCAATAAAGCCCGCCAGACTGTCGCCGGCCGTGAAGCTGTCGGGGGCGGACACACGGTAAAAACCGTTGATGATTAACGCCACTCCCCGCTCCTCCCTTTTCCGGCAGGCCGAGAGGATTTCGGAAGGGAAACTTTCGCCGCCATCATTTACCGCCGTAACCTTAAAGCTGTAAATCGTATCTTTTCTTACCGGCACGGTTATTCGCGTACCGCGCACCGGCACGCCGTTATCAAAATCGCGGTCGTTGATACGGGTATAAAGGATATAGGATTTCGGGACGGCGGTAGGCTCTGACGCATCAACGGCGGGCAGCCATTCCAGTTGCAGCAGCGTGTCGCCCGCAAAGCGGGAACTGAAAGACGTTACGGGCAGCGGCGTAACCGTGTAGTCGTACTTGTGCTGGTAGGCCATGAACTTTAATATCCCTTTATAAATTGCGCGGCTCACCGTAAATTGAAAGGCCGGGTCCAGCCCGTAGCGCATGTCGGCGAAATTCTGGTGCGACAGTATTTCGAGCAGCATGGTTGGCGTTTCCGGCAGGCGCGCTTCGCTGTAAGAGCGATTCCAAATATGGCGGCGCGTCCATTGGGGTTCGTAGTGCCGGCGGATATCCCCCACTATTTCGTCCATAATGGAAGACGTCAAATCGCGGGAGAGAATGCGCGGTAGCCCGTTGGCAAATTTTTCGTCATTGAAATGCGTCATGCAGATGCCCAGCGTGCCGATGATAGAATCGTTGAAGGTAAGGCCGGCGTCCGAATGGAACGCCATCGCCATGTCCAGCGGGATATGCAACCCGTCTTTCCGGGGAATTACCGGCGAGCCGCCGGCCAGATAGTTTACCCACAACCCGCGACTTTGGTAGTCGTCTATATAATCGCGCTGTCCTTTGGTGTAGTTATAGACGCTGTCGGGCATCCCCGCCCATTGCAGCCAGTAGCGCGACCCTTCGGTATAGCGGGGGCGTCCGCCGGTTTCGCCGCCCCGTTCGATGTTTCCCATCCCGCCGCCGATTTTCACCGCATCGGCAGTGAGCGTCCGCCCGCTTTTTTTGCTTTTATTGGATAAAACAATCTTACCGTGCGCATTCTTTCCTTCCTCAAAAGAAAAGAAGCCTAAAAATATCCATGTCCCGCCGCCCATCGTCTGGTTGATGCTGAATTCGGTTTCCCCTCCGGCGTGGTACACGATATAACGCGCGTCTGTCGTGGCATTGGGCACATCGGCATAGGATATGTACACGGCATACCGTCCCTTTTCGGGTATATCGGGTAGCCATTCGCAAAAACTTTCCATGCCTTTGGCAATGGTCTGCACCTGCCGGAAAGTGCCCTGCCGGAACGGGTTTTCATTGTCCGTATATATTTCTTTCAAGTGCGCAAATCCCGGCCGTCCGCCGGCGCTCCACTGTTCCTTTGCCGAGATTTCGGAGTACCCGGAAACAAATGGCGAGGGGTCGTTATCGACAATGATTTCCTGCCGCCGGGTGTCCCGTTCGCGTGGTAAAAACACGGTGGCGCCGGCATTCTCAAGCATCGGCGCTAAATAAGGCAGCACATAGCTTTGGGTATATAAATCCTCTACCGTTTGAAGGAGGCGGCCGCGTTGCCATGTCCAGCGGGCGAGCCGTTCTTCATAGTACCACCCGTGACTTTGCCACAGGGCGATATGCCTGTTTTGCAGTCCCCGCTTGACGGTAGCCGGATGTGAAAGGTTTTTTTTGAGTGGAATATTCACCTTGTTGGCAAATCGTTCTTTCCGGTGGAGGGCAATGTAATCTTCCACTTTATAGCCGTCTGAGAAAAGTTCTATCCGGTGTTTCCGCAGGCTTTCGGGCAGCAGGGCTTTGACCTGTGCATACAGGCTGTCCACCAGCTGCCGGTCAAACCGGGCATAAGAGAGGGGAACGCTGGCGAACAGTTGCAGTGTCTTCCGTTCGAGCTTCAAGGAGTCAATCGTAATATCGTGGATGCGGATTTGCCTGCGGATGACGCCGGACAAGGCTGCGCCCAGCGTATCGGTTATTTCTTTCGGTATTTCCTTTTCATAGCGCAACAGCCCGATAAAGCCGTCTCCGCCGGTGTAGATACATTCCCGGTCGTTCAGCGGGTACACGGTGTTGATAATGGCATTCCCGATTTTATGTTTCCAGAGCAGCCGTCCGCTCCGGCCGTCAAGGGCGAAGACGAGGCCGTTCTTGGTGCTGCCATATACCACGCCGCCGCATTCCACCGGCATTGACGGCGCATGGTCGTAACCATAGCCGACATTGGTTGTCCACAGGCGTTGCGGCACATCGGCAGTAGCCGAGAAACAAACCACGCTATCCTGCATGGTCTTGCTGTATATCCGTTCCCCGTCTGCGGAGAGGCCGATGGTTTCACGTACGGTTGCTTCATTGGTACGCCATACGGTTGTTCCGGTTTGCGCGTCTATGGCGGTCAGGAAGCGGTCGGGAGCGGTGATGAAGATTTTCCCGTGCGCCGCTACCGGCCACACGGCCGCCGGGGAAAAGAGCATGCCCAGACGTCCGCCGCGCCATGTCCAGCGCAGTGCGCCGGTATGTTTGTCCAGCGCATACAATGTTTCGTCCCATGCGCCGAAGATGACGGCGTCATCATAGAGCAGCGGGCGTGTTTCGATGTAGCCTTTCACGCCTGTAAATGCCCATACCGGCTGCCCGGTAGTAAGGTCGAGTGCGCGGAAGGTATGGTCGCTTGCGCCGATGTAAACGGTATTGCCGTCTATCACCGCCGCGCCCAGCACGGCTTCGCCGGCGGCAAACTTCCACAACAGCGCGCCGGTAACGGGATGAAGGCAATAAATGTATTTGTCAGCTGCGCCGAAAACCACTGCCTTTTCATTGACCGCCGCCGTGCCTACTATTCTGGCAGTCGGCAGTTGGCAGTGGCCAGTAGGCAGTGCTGACGCCACTGTGGACAATACACTGTCTACTGCGACTGCATACTGCATACTGTTTACTGCGACTGCATACTGCATACTGTCCACTGCCGACTGCCGACTGCCCACTGCCCACTGCCCACTGCCCACTGCCCACTGCATACTGCCACTGAAGGCTGCCATCGTCCAAAGAATAGCAGGAGAACACCCCATTGTCATCCCCCACATATACCCTATTATTATATACCGCCGGCGAGGCATAGAATGGGGAACGAATAGCGAATGGAGAGTGGAGAGTGGAGAATGGAGAATGGGCTGTCGCCACCGTGCGCTTGTCGTCATTCTCCATTCTCCACTCTCCACTCTCCATTCTCCAGACTTCCCGCACCTGCGGATATTGCGTATTCACGGAAAGGTCGTAGCCGGTGCAGGCCACAGGGAAAGGCCGGTAATATTTTTCAGTCATGGAATATGCGCCCCAGCGGCGCATTCTCCGAGTGGAGAATGGAGAATGGAGAGTGGAGAGTGTCTTTTGAGTGGAGAATGGAGAACGGAGAGTGTCTTTTGAGGCGTCAGCCAATTCTCCATTCTCCACTCTCCACTCTCCATTCGCTAACCATTCTCCATTGGGTTTGCGTTCGTACACGATGATGCTGTCGGCGGTAACGTCAAATACCGAATAACCGCCTGTACTGTCCTCCGAATCGCGCAGGTTGGAACGGCAGATGAAAGCCGGAATACCATCGTAGGAATATAGCCGGTTACTGTGGTAATGCCCGCCGATAAAGGCTTTGATATTGTACCGGCGTACTACATTTGTCAGGTCGCACCAGTTATCCACATCTTCGTCCCGCAGGGGATAGTGGGTTACCAGTATCACCGGCTGTTGGCGGTTTTCAGTAGGCAGTAGGCTGTTTTCAGTAGGCAGTGCTGACGCCGACTGCCCACTGCCTACTGCCAACTGCGACTGCCCACTGCCGACTGCCGACTGCTGACTGCCTGCTGCCGACTGCCTACTGTCTACTGCCGACTGCCTACTGTCTACTGCTGCCAGTTCCCGCCGCAGCCAGTCAATGTCTGCCGGCGAAATATGCCCGTCCATCATGCGGATAATCGGGCCGGTATTGAAGCCGAAGAAGCGTATGCCGCCGTGTTCAAAGTCGAACCGCTCGGCGCCGAAGATATGCCCGAAATCGGTAGCGCCCGATTCGCTCCATTTGGTTTCATGGTTGCCGGGAATAGCGTAATATTTCACGTGCAGTTGGTCTAACAGGTTTTTCGCTTTTTGCAGCGATTCGCGGTCGCCCGATTCGGTGAGGTCGCCGGTGGCCAGCACGAACCGAATGGTGGTATCGGCATTGATATCATCGACCGTACGCCGCAAATCCTCTTCGGGCTGGGGATTATTCCGGTTCAGGTGCGTATCGGTGACTACAGCAAAGCGCATGGCAGTGGCAGTGGGCAGTTGGCAGTAGCAGTAGGCAGTCGGCAGCAGGCAGCAGGCAGTGGCCGTTAACAGGGGCAGTAGGCGGTTGGCAGTTGGTTTCATGTTAATGTGGTTTTATTAGTTTAAGGTTTAAAGTTTAAGGTTTAAAGTTTAAGGTTGGCTGACGCCATTGTTCATTATTCACTGTTCACTGTTCCTTGTCGTCCCGTAGGGACGGGAAGGCCATTTTCTGCATAAGTCGTAAGTCATAAGTCGTAAGTCGTAAGTCCTCACCCGTTTATCGGGTATGGACAATTCCGGTCATCGCAACCGTCCAGTTGCGGTCATCGCAACCGTCCAGTTGCGACCATCGCAACCGCCCAGTTGCGACCATCGCAACCGCCCAGTTGTTTAGTAGGGGCGTTGCGCGCAATGCCCCTACTTGTTGATTTGTTTAGTAGCGTCAGCCAAATCTGTAAATCCATAAATCGTATTGGCGTCAGCCAAAATAGTCAATAGTCAATAATTAAATAGTCAATGGCTACTGCCTGCTACCACATTCGCGACTGTTTCGCGGAGGCGGCGCAGGGAGCCTTTGTCTTCGGGATGCACGCGGTTGGTAAGGATAATCACCGCCGTGCCGGAGTCAGGGTCAATCGTGATGGACGTGCCGGTGTAGCCCGTATGCCCGTAGGCGGAAATGTCCAGTATATCGCCGTCACTGGCATAGTCTGAAGATACGTCCCAGCCTAAGGCGCGGCCGAAGGGTTCATATCCGTCCGGCACGCTGCGCATTTTCCGTACGGTGAGGGGGCTTAAAATCCGCACGCCGTTAATTTCGCCGCCGTTCAGCAGCATGGCAGCCAGCGTGGCCAGGTCTTCGGCATTGGAAAAGAGGCCGGCATTGCCCGATATACCGTCATTCAGGACGCGGGCGAGCGGGTCATGCACTTTGCCCCGCAGTACCGAGCCGTCAGGCTGTTTTTCGGTGGGGGCGACCCATTCCAGCGTCTCGCCGGTGGGATTATAATCGGTATGGCGCATTCCCAGCGGCCGGAAGATATTTTGCTGCGCGAAATCCTGCAGCGTCTTGCCGGTAATGTTTTGCACGATATGTTGCAGGGTGATAAAGTTCAGGCAGCTGTAATCAAATACCGTTCCCGGAACGTTGTTGCGTTTCACATTGGAGATATAAGTCAGTAACCCTTCCGGGTTGGGAACGGTATAGGTTTGTTGCAATTCTTCTACCGGCGCGTAGGGCGGCAGTCCGGACGTATGCGTCAGCAGTTCGATAATGCGGATATTCTTTTTCCGTCCGCTCAGGCTGTCTGTCCACGACTTAAATCCGGGAATATAGAGCGACACATTATCGTGCAGGCGGAGTTGCCCGCGTTCCAGCAGCAGCATCACCGAGATGGCGGTAGATACGGATTTGCTCACTGACGCCAGGTCGAACACCGTGTTCGCAGTCATGGGCAGCGTATCGGGAAAAACCTGTTTATTGCCGTATGCTTTCAGGAATGCCAGCTTGTTGTGCCGCACTACGGCGACTACCGCGCCCGGTATGTCTCCTTTTTGTATGGACAGGTGTACGGCGCTGTCGATATAAGTCAGTTTTTTTGCATCCAGTCCCGCTGCTTCCGGACTGGTTTTTTGCAACGGCTGTTCCGTTGCCGCTCCGCATCCCCACAGGAGGAGCGATAAGAATAGGAAGGTTGTTTTCATGAGTTGTTGAATTGTTGAGTTGTTGAATTGTTGAGTTGTTGAGTTGTTGAATTGTTGAGTTGTTGAACTGTTGAACTGTTGAGTTGTTTAGTGGCGTCAGCTAATCTTTAAATCCTTTTGGCGTCAGCACTGCTTACTGCTTACTGCTTACTGCCTACTGCTACTGCAAACTGCCTACTGCCACTGCTCCTTTTTATCAAACACACCAGCCCGATGAACGTAAAGGCCGCATTCATAATTAACAGTTCGTAGCTAAACTTATAGCCGTTGAGCCATGCTTCGGAATGCAGGTCGATGAGCAGGCAGAGCGCCGGAGAGAGGATAGCCACTAAGGGCAGGTATTTATCTTTTACCGTCCATTTAGTAAAAATGCCGAATGCAAACATCCCGAGTATCGGGCCATACGTATAGCTTGCCAGCACATACACGGCATTGATGACGGATGTATTATTTAACAGGTTTATCACTACAATCACTATGCCCATCAAGACCGCCATGCCGACATGTACTTTCTTCCGCCGGTCGGCTATTTTCGCTTCCGTTCCCTGTTTGGCGCTTTGGAGTATGTCCACCGTAAACGAGGTAGTCAGCGACGTCAGCGCCGAGCCGGCTGCCGAGTAGGCTGCCGCAATCAGCCCAATGATAAACAGGACGCCCACCACCACCGGGAAATAACCGCCCGTAGCCAGCAACGGGAACAGGTCGTCACTCTTTTCGGGGATAGCCACATGATTGCTTGCCGCAAATATGTATAACAGTACGCCCAGCAACAAAAACAGGTAGATGACCCCGAACTGCAACAGCCCGCTGGTGATAATATTTTTCTGCGAGTCTTTCGGGTTTTTGCAGCTCAAATGCTTTTGCATAAAATCCTGGTCGAGGCCGGTCATGGCAATCACCGTGAATGCGCCTGCGAGGAACTGTTTAAGGAAATACCGTTTATCGTTGATATCGTCAAAGAAGAAAATCCGCGAATAGTCATGCGCATTGATGGCCGCCCACATTTCGCCGAAGTGGAAGCCCAGCCCGGAAGCGATATAATAAATGCACATCACTACCGATACAATCAGGCACAGGGTCTTGAACGAGTCCGTCCATATCAGCGTTTTCACGCCGCCCCTGTAAGTATATAACCATGTCAAAGCCATTGATACCGCCACATTCAACAGGAATAGCAAGTGTTTGAACAGCGATGGCATGTAAGTGTCCAGAGACGACAAGTGTTTTTGTAGAAACGGCAAAAGAATAGGCTCGAACACCAGTAATTGCAGTACGAAACATACCAGATACAGGCGTACCGCCGCCCCCAGCATTTTGGATATAAAGAAAAACCATGCCCCCGTCTTGTAGGACGCTATCCCGAAACGGTTGGAGAGGTATTCATAAATCGATGTTAAATTCATCTTATAGAATAGCGGGATGAGCACAAAGGCAATAATAAATTGCCCGGCGACAAAACCCAACGCCATTTGCAGGTAGGCAAAACTGTTGCCGGCCACCATACCCGGCACCGACACGAACGTTACGCCCGAGATAGCCGAGCCAATCATGGCAAAAGCAACGACATACCACGAAGATTTTCGATTACCGACAAAGAAACTTTGGTTATCGGCCTTGCGGCTTGTGAGCCACGAAATGCCGAACAGCGCGGCAAAATAAGCGACAATTGTCAACAGGATAAAAAGAGGATTCATGTATTAAAGGTAAAAAATTATGTTGCAAAGATATTCAATTTTATTAAAATGGCAAATAGTGATGGATGGATAGATTGAAGGATTTCAAAATTTAATGCTTCATAATAGCACGCCGAAAGAAAATGCAAATCGTAACAGCATTGCAGCAAACAGCAAAACACTTAAATTTGCTGCTGTTTATTAAATTATTTTGACAAAAACTATAGTTGGCGGAAACAACGGATATTTCCTCTGTCATCGGTGTAATTGAGGCAATCTGTATGCCAACAACCAACAATAAGGGTACTCCAATAGCCCAGATACACTCCGTTCATTGTATACGAGTACCAATTCTCATATTGACTGTACCAACCTTGTGACGCCGTTCCATGTGCACCACATAGCTGAACAGATAGACCATATTTATCATTTCCACCTTTTGATTGAGCCACTGCATCAGCCTTTGTTAGATTGCTTATATCAACCAGTGCCTGCCATTGTGAATTATTTGGTATAGTCCAGCCAGAGGGGCAAAGGCTATTAGAAACTTGAGCAGGACGATACCAAACGCCATTTACTTCGTTACAATTTGTCGTATTATTGCCGTAACAATAATACGAAACATTCCTGTTGTTTAGATTTTGTGCCATATACCATTTTTGGTCGGGCATTTGTACAATTCTATACAGGTTATTATCTCGTGTATCTTTTATCCACGCTTCCCAGTTTTTTGCTCCGGTTGGTCTGTGTCCACAGAGGTGGGTCGCATCACGGTATAAATCGCTACCGGTATAAGGACAAAAGTCACCCGGACATTCCGTTTTATCGGTCAAAGTCACGGCAGCAATAGTTAAAGAGGTGCCCGGTAATATTTTTTCCGTTACTTCTTGTGTAATTCCATTGGCTGCTTTCAAAATAAACGGTGGCGTTCCCTGCAATGTGTATGTCCCGTTATCTGCTATAACAAATGGCGGGCAATCGGAAGCATAAGCACACCAATTAAATTTAGCGTTTGCCGGAATGTTGGCAAGCGTTGCGGTAACTGTTGCGCTGTAACTGCCGGTAACGCCATTCAGCCAAAAACCTTTGTTGGTACTTGCATCAAGGGCTGCCGTACTTGCCGGTGAAGAACTCACGGCAGGCGTAGCGGAAATTTCTGCGCGCGTCCAAGTGTTGCCCGTAGTAGTATTGTCGGCATTCAGTTTCAAAAAATCAATCCACACCCAGACTTTAGCATTGTGCGTTTCGCCGGTTACGGTAGGAATACTGCTCCATGACACACGGAATTTTACCGCCGGTGAAGTGGTATAGGTAGCGCTAATCATTTCGATGTTAATGTGGCTTTGTGCGCTTGCCATAACGCTTGCAAACATTGCGAAAAAGAAAAATTTTGTTCTCATAATTTTCATTTTTTTTATTTGTTATTATTTTGTAGCATCAGGATTGTTTTACGAACAAACACAAACTAAATTTCATTGCATAAAACAACCCCTCGCTACGATTTTTTATTCGTTGCCGCTTTCTCACATTTCATTTTTTATTCCTTTGATTTATATAAAATGAAACATGAACTTTACGTATAGTAATCTGAGGTTATAGCATACCTGTAATAGAAATAAATAAAGTCCACGTTTTTATGACTATTGTTATTCCTCTATTACTGTATTAAAATTGCTATATTTCAGATTACAGAATTAAAGCCAATATTTGAAAGAGCGTATTAATGCCGCAAATATAAGAACTTATTTTTTATCTACAAATTTTATTTTGCATTGACTGTTGGAACTACCTAATCCTCGCTCAAAAATATTTTTTCATAAATCAAAAATATTTCCCATATTTGTACCGGCATTTACATCCTGTCTTATGCAAAAAGGATTGTTCATAACCCGCATCTTCCGTTTCTATCTGGACGGATTCCGGAACATGACTGTCGGCAAAACACTTTGGCTGATTATACTCATCAAACTATTTGTGATGTTCGCGATACTGAAAGTATTTTTCTTTCCCGATTATTTGGGAAAATTCGACCGTCAGTCGGACAAGCAGGAGTATGTCTCTGACGAATTAATACGGCGTGCAACTAACCCCTAAAATTCATATTCGATGATTGAAACTATTAACACATCTGTTATTGATTGGTCGCGTGCACAGTTTGCATTGACGGCTATCTACCATTGGCTTTTTGTACCGCTCACGTTGGGACTGGGCATTGTGCAGGCCATTATGGAAACGATTTACTACAAAACAGGCAACGAGTTTTGGAAAAAAACCGCCCAGTTCTGGATGAAAATTTTTGGTATCAATTTCGCTATCGGCGTGGCTACGGGCTTGATTTTAGAGTTTGAGTTCGGTACCAACTGGTCAAATTACAGCTGGTTTGTAGGCGATATTTTCGGCGCGCCGCTGGCCATTGAAGGTATTCTGGCGTTCTTTATGGAAGCCACATTCATTGCCGTGATGTTTTTCGGATGGAATAAAGTCAGCAAAGGTTTCCACCTTGCTTCTACATGGCTTACTATTCTGGGCGCAACCATTTCTGCATTCTGGATACTGGTGGCCAATGCGTGGATGCAATATCCTGCCGGCATGCACTTCAATCCCGAAACGGTACGTAATGAAATGGCGAGCTTCTGGGAAGTCGCGCTCTCGCCGGTGGCGCTCAATAAATTTTTCCATACGGTATTATCGGGATGGATTATCGGCGGCATGTTTGTAGTGGGCATTGCAAGCTGGTTTCTTTTGAAGAAAAGAGACGTCAAATTTGCATTGGAGAGCATTAAAATCGGCGCTATTTTCGGCATTGTAGCCAGCGTGCTGTCTATTTGGACAGGCGATGGCTCGGCGCATCAGGTGGCGCAACGGCAACCAATGAAACTCGCGGCTATGGAAGGTTTATACGAAGGCCGCGAAGGCGCAGGACTGGTTGGCATCGGCTTGCTGAATCCCGCCAAAGAGCAGTACAATGATGGAAAAGACCCCTTCCTTTTTAAGATAGAAATACCCAGAATGCTGTCATTTTTTGCCGAGCGCGATATGGATGCTTATGTACCCGGCATCGCGAATATCATTGAAGGCGGCTATCCGCAAAAGGACGGAACGGTGGCGCTTTCTGCCGAAGAAAAAATCGCGCGCGGCAAACAGGCTATTCAAGCATTGGCGGATTACCGCTCCGCAACAAGCGATAGCGCAAAACAACAGGCGCAGGCCGCATTGGACGAACATTTCCGATATTTTGGTTACGGATACCTTAAAAAACCATCGGACTTAATTCCTTCGGTCGGGCTTACATTCTATGCTTTCCGGGTGATGGTTATACTCGGCGGCTTTTTGCTGTTGCTGTTTGCCGCAGTTGCTTATTTATCGTACAAAAATAAATTTGAAACCAAGCGTTGGTTGCAATGGACATGCTTTATTTCTATTTTCCTTGCTATCATTGCCGGACAGGCCGGATGGGTAGTGGCGGAAGTAGGACGCCAACCATGGGCGATACAGGATATTTTGCCTGTGTCGGCTGCGATTTCCAATTTATCAGCCTCGTCTGTACAGATAACTTTCTTTATTTTCCTTGCGTTATTCACGGTACTGCTCCTGGCCGAGCTAAAGATTATGATTAACGCCATAAAGAAAGGGCCGAATTAATTTAAAGATTTAAAGATTTAAGCTGACGCCGGAAATTAGTAGAGAGTGGAGAATGCCGGCGTCAGCCAATCAGAAATCAGAAATTAGAAATTAGAAATTAAATAAAATAACAACTATGGACACTACATATACTTTTTTACAACATTACTGGTGGTTTCTGGTAGCCTTGTTGGGCGCGCTTTTGGTGTTCCTGCTGTTTGTGCAGGGCGGGCAATCGCTGTTGTTCTCTATCGGCAAAACCCCATTGCAACAAAAGATGCTGCTGAACGCTACCGGCCGCAAATGGGAATTTACGTTTACAACGCTGGTTACTTTTGGCGGCGCATTTTTCGCATCATTCCCGTTGTTTTACTCTACAAGTTTCGGCGGCGCCTATTGGGTATGGATTTTGATATTGCTTTGCTTCGTGCTACAAGCGGTATCCTACGAATACCAAGCCAAGAAAGGAAATCTTTTAGGAAAAAAAACTTATCAAATATTTCTTTTATTAAACGGCATACTCGGCCCTATCCTGTTGGGAACGGCCGTTGGCACGTTTTTCACCGGCGCGGAATTTGTGGTCAATAAACAACAACTGACAAACGTCTTGAACCCGGTGATTTCTTCGTGGGCTACGCCCTGGCATGGACTCGAAGCGGTCACCGTACCGCTGAACGTATGCCTTGGAGTGGCGGTATTTTTCCTGTCGCGCGTATTGGCATTGCTCTACTTCGTCAATAATATCGATGATGCGGAAATACAAAGCCGGTCGCGCAAACATCTGCGCTGGAATGCGGTTTTGTTTTTAGTATTTTTCCTCACCTTCCTTGTGCATCTGTTGCTGCGGAAAGGATTTGCCGTGAACCCGGATGCCCTGCCGGATACTCCGGTTATATTTATCCAACCCTACAAATATTTTTCCAATTTTATTGAAATGCCGGCGGTGCTTGCCGTGCTGTTGATTGGAATAGCAGGCGTATTATTCGGTATCGGTAAAACAATTTTCTGCGAAAAATGGAAAAAAGGCATTTGGTTTGCCGGCGCAGGGACCGTGCTGACCGTGCTGGCGCTCTTGCTGTGCGCCGGATGGAACAATACGGCCTATTATCCTTCGCTGCACGATTTGCAAAGTTCGCTGACTATTAAAAACAGTTGCTCCAGTTTATTTACGCTAAAAACAATGAGCTATGTGTCCATACTCATTCCATTTGTGCTGGCTTACATTGTCTATGCGTGGCGGGCATTAGACCTGCATAAGATTAACAAAAAAGAAATGGAGGAAAACAAACACCTCTATTGATGATATGCGTTGCATTGATTATATTAGTAAATGCAACAGAGATAAAAAAAATT
>JAIROQ010000085.1 GCA_031257455.1 Prevotellaceae bacterium
AAAACTGTTCCACGAAATGAACGAGCTGCGCAGAAAGTACATCCACCACCTGCCCAAAGACCTCGGCGCCGGCGACCACACCGTAATCGAACCCATCGACACGCAACAGTACACCGGAAGACCGATAACCATCGTGCCGGAAGTGCATTACCGCGAAGAGGGCAAATCGACCGCCCGGCTCTATCTGGGTACAGATTTTTCCGTAACCTACAAGAACAACGTCAACGTAGGCATGGCGGAACTGACCATTCACGGGAAAGGGGAGTACAAAGGGCAAAAGACCGTTACTTTCAATATTACTCGTTAAGTTGAAAGTTGAAAGTTGAAAGTTGAAAACTGCAAAATCAAACTATGAAAAATTTACTGCTTACATTGTGTTTGTGGCGCTGTGCGTTGAATATACAGGCGCAACAACCGGCAGGAACGCCGGTGCAGACGGGCAAATTTATTATACAGGGAAACATTCTTGATGCGCTGGATGATGAAACGATACCGTTTGCTACCGTTAAAATTTTTTCCGGCGAACAATCCCAGAAACCTTTGCAGGCCACAGTTACGGATGGAGATGGGAAATTCCGTGAGACCATAAATCAAAAAGGAAATTATTTGTTGTCGGTAGAATTTATCGGTAAAAAAAGCGTGCGTATTCCTTTTTCCACAGGCGATAAACCGGTTATTGATTTCGGGATAATTAAAATGGACGATGATGCGCAACAGCTGGAGGAAGTAGTCGTTTCCGCCCAAAAAGTACTGGTAAAAGTCGATTTGGATAAAATTACCTACAGCATGGAAGACGACCCCGAAGCCGCCGCCAACAATGTATTGGACATGATGAGAAAAGTCCCGATGGTTACGTTGGACGGCGACGAGAATGTCCAGCTCAAAGGCGCTACCGATTTTAAATATTATATCAACGGGAAGCCGGCGATGATGCTTGACAACAATGCAAGCGACGTGCTGCGGAGTATGCCGGCCAATACCGTCCAAACCATCGAGGTGATTACCGACCCGGGCGCCAAATATGATGCGGAAGGCGTAGCGGGAATTATCAATATCGTGACCAAAAAACAATCATCGCTCGGGGGATATACGGCGACCATCACTGCCAATGGCGCGGCTATAGGCGCGTCTGGCGCAGTGGGGACCGCTTATCTGTCCCTGAAATACGGGAAAATCGGGTTTACCGGTAGCCTGAGCGCCGGAAAGGTGACGTTTCTGGAAGATGAACAATATTCTTTCAGGGAAGATTATACGAACGCCACCCATCATTATCTCAACCAGGACGGGCGGAGCAAATTGCGGAACGACCTCATCAGGGGCTATGGAGAATGGAGTTACGAAATAGATACCTTTAATCTGCTTACCGTTTCTTTCAACCGGAGCCATACCAACAGACTGTCGGATGCTGCTACCGATGTGTTGATGCGCAGCAGCAGCTATGATACGACTTATCAATATTTCCAGCAAAGGAATTTGACACAGGAGAGCGGAAATACCAGCGCCGGGGTAGATTATCAACATTTGTTTTTGTTGCCAAACAGACTGTTCACGGCCTCCTACCGGTTCAACAGGTCTTCCGCCGATGTAATGTCCGATAATACGGTAACGGGCTACCTGCATTCCGGCGGCGACCGGAACAAACAATATTCCAACGGCTCAATCGACGAGCATACCTTCCAGCTGGATTATACGACGCCTATTTATAAAATCCATACGGTGGAAACGGGAATAAAATATATCAGGCGCATCAACGGAAGCACCAGCGGCTTGTCGCGGTTGGCAGGTGATACATGGACGCCCGTATTTTCTGACAGAGACCGTTTCCGGCACACGCAGGACATTGCAGCGGCTTATGCCGGCTACAGTGTAAAATATAAACAATGGGGCGTCAAAACCGGCGTCCGCTTCGAGGGTACGTGGCTGAATGCCGCATTTCCAACCAACGGGGCAATGAATTTTGAGGCGAAATACACCAATCTGATTCCATCGGGACTGTTTACCTACCGGCTCAGCCCGGCACAAATACTCCGGGGCAGTTACGCGATGCGCCTTTCCCGTCCCGACATTTCGCTCTTAAATCCCTACCGCAATACGTCCGATAGCTTGTATATCCAGTATGGCAACCCCAGTCTGCAGGCGGTGAAGTACCACACATTTGATTTGGGGTATAATTATTTCAATTCAAAATTCAGCGCCAATATCAACCTAACCTACAACCAAACCAATAATGCCGTCAATGAGGATACGTGGATTGAAGACGGGATCAGCTACAGCACCTATAAAAATATCGCCAACGCAAAAAGGTTCAATCTGGCTATTTTGACCAATTACAGCCTGACGCCCAAGCATCGCATCTATTTCAATGTGCGGGGCAACTATGCGGATTTACGGTCAAATGAAAACGGGGATATTCATAGAACCGGCTATGGCGGGAGTATCTCTGCCGGCTCGCAACATACGCTCCCCTACGATTTCCGGTTTAATATAGTCCTCGATTATTCCGCCCCTGCGATTAGCCTGCAAAGTACGGCGGGAGATTATTTCTTTCACAATTTTACCTTGTCAAAAAGTTTTCTGGATAAGAAATTGACTGTTCGTGCGGTTATTTATAATCCGTTCATAAAGAAACTCGACTTTACGACCACCAGGGAAACGTCCGATTTTTATTACCATGTGCACAATTACCGCTATCGCAGTCGCCGGATAGAAGTTACCGCTTCCTACAGTTTCGGAGAAATGAAAGAAAAGATTAAGAAAGTACAAAGACGTATCGTAAATGACGATGCCATGGAAAATCCAAATCCGACCGTAGAAGAATAACCTGCGGAGCGGAGAGTGTTTTCAGTTATGAGTTATGCGAATCAGCAGTTAAATTAATATATGTCGGCATTCCGGCAGGCTGTTTAAAACCTTATTTCTACCTTATTTTAATAACAAAACAACTTTAGTAGCACCACATGCCCTGCCCTGCACCTCGCGCGGCGCACGGGTTTTCCATGATGCACCGGCAGTACGCCGCGCGAAAGGAAGGGCGGGACATCGAGCCTCCCCGAGCTGCGTTCCGCGGAGCCTGCCCCGAGCGTAGCGTGGGGGCTGCACTTGCACGGGGTTATTCACGTTGCGCCCTTTCGGGGCTTTTTAGTTGAAAGTGGAGAGTTGAAAGTTGAAAGTTGAAAATGTTTTTTAGGTATGAAGTATGAAGTATGAAGTATGATGTATGAGGTATGAATTGCTGGCGCGTCAGCTTAAATCTTTAAATTTTTAAATCTTTAAATTGGCGTCAGCCCAATTAGTCACATTAAAAAATTAGTCACATTAGCACATTAAACTGCTCCGTCAGTCCCAGCGTGCGGCGTCTAATTTCAGGAGGATGAAAAGCAAGATGGTGAATGCCCATAATGACGAGCCGCCATAGCTAATGAAGGGCAAGGGAATGCCGACTACCGGCGCAAGTCCGACAGTCATGCCGATGTTGATGGCAAAGTGGAAAAATAAAATGGACAGTACGCAATAGGCGTAGATGCGTGCAAAAGCGTCTTTTTGCCGCTCGGCAATAATGACAAGGCGGATAAGCAAGAGCAAATAGCAAACGACCACCACAAAAGAGCCGATAAAGCCCCATTCTTCGCCGATAGTACAGAAAATAAAATCGGTGCTTTGTTCGGGAACAAAATTATATTTCGTCTGCGTGCCTTGCAGGAAGCCTTTTCCGAGAAATCCGCCCGAGCCGATAGCCACCATTGATTGGTGTACGTTGTATCCCGCTCCCTGCAAGTCTTCTTTCAATCCCAGCAGGTTTTCGATGCGGTCGCGCTGATGCGGTTTCAACATCCGGTCGAATACGTAATCCACCGAATAGGTAAGCGCCACCGAGCCGATGAAGAAACAGCAGATGTATCCGAAATAACGTAATTTACGGCGCACGGCGTATATTGCGCCGATAATGATCAGGGCGGCACAGATGGACAGGAAAATGTAGTCGGGATGCGGGGTATGTATATCCAGCGCGGGGAGGAGTTTTTTTACGGTAATAAAATACGGGACAAATATCGCTATCGCTCCGACTATGGCCGGTATAATTTTCCGTTGCCTGATAGCGAATACCGCCAGTCCGGCAATAACGCACAACATCAGTGTCGATACCGGTTGCCAGAGGATGGAAAGGATAAATATCACCGCCGCAAAGATGATGCAGTTCACGACCCATCCCGACAATCCTTCGCGGTAGAGCATGATTAAAAAAGAGCCGAATACCAGCGCCGAGCCGGTGTCGTGCTGCAAAAAGATGAAAAATACCGGCAGCCCGATAATCAGGGCTATTTTAAAAGCCGTCCATTTCCGTTTCAGTACAAAACCCTGCGCGCCCATTAGCCTTGCCAGCGCCAAAGCGGTGGCGACTTTTGCCAGTTCCGCCGGCTGTAACCGGAACGGCCCGATGACAAACCACGACCGCGACCCGTTTACTTCCGTCCCGACCAGCAGTACCAGTACGAGTAACAGGATAACGCCGGTGTATATAATGTTGGCAAAAACAGGGTAGAATTTGGTGTCCACAAAAAGTATCACAATCGCCAGAAACAGGGTGGATGCTATCCATACAGCCTGCATTCCGTAGCGTTGCGAGAGGTCAAAGATATTGCGTGACGCCTCATTGTACACGGCAGCGTAGATACTTATCCATCCGACAAAAACCAGGAGGAGGTAAGTGCCTATGGTAGCCCAGTCGAGTTTATTAAGCAGGTTATGGTTTTCTCTCATTGTTTTTCTTTTTCAGCGGCGCGTTTTCCTGTATATATTTTTCCAGTTCCTTGCGTTTGACTTCCCTGTTCAAATATTTTTCGACCATCAATGAAGCAACCGGCGCTGCCCATGTCGCGCCAAAGCCGGCATTTTCAATATATGCGGCTATCGCTATTTTCGGATTGTCGCGCGGGGCAAAACACATGAATGTCGAATGGTCTTCGCCGTGCGGATTTTGAGCCGTGCCTGTTTTGCCGCACATTTCAATGCCCGGAATCATAGCCCGCCATGCCGTAGCGCCCGCCCCGCCATGCACTGCACGGTACATTCCTCCCACCACCACCGGGAAATAAGCCGTATCCACCATCGTATAATGCCGCTCCCGGTATTTATCGACAAACGAACTGTCCTGCGTGCCGCGTATAAGGTGTGGCGTGTGATAATACCCGCGATTGGCGACAATAGTCGCAAGGTTGGCCATCTGCAAGGGCGTAGAACCGAGTTCCGCCTGCCCGATAGCCAGTGAAATAATGGAAAGCGATTTCCACCGTCCTTCCCCGAAAGTACGGTTATATAAAGGTACGGAAGGCAGCGAACCCGCCTGTTCGCTCGGAATGTCAATGCCTGTTCTTGTCCCGAAGCCAAAACTTTTTACATAGTCGCACCATTGAACAAAACTTTGCTCGATGCTTTCGTATTTCGGGTTGTCGATAATATCCCGGAATACGTAGCAATAATAGGCATTGCAGGACATCTGTATGGACTGCATCATATCAATCGGCGAAGGATGGCCATGGCAGCCGACTCCGCGTCCTATCCTGTAGCCGTGATAACAACTGTAACGCGTATGCGGGAACACCACGCTTTCGTTTAATCCTATCAGTGCATTGACCACTTTGAAGGTAGAGCCGGGCGGATAGGGCGACATAATGGCGCGGTTAAACAGCGGTTTCAGCGGGTCGGATTGCATGCGCTGGAAATTCCGGTTAATGCCGACCAATAATCGCGGGTCAATGCCGGGCGAAGATATTAAGGCCAGGATTTCACCGGTAGCCGGCTCGATAGCGACTACGCTGCCCACTTTATTTTTCATCAACCATTCGCCGTATTCCTGCAAGTCGCCGTCAATCGTGCAAATCAAATTTACGCCGGCCACCGGTATCGAGTCATACGCGCCGCCTTGGTAGGGTTCTTTGATTTTGTTGTGTACGTCCCGCACATAAATACTGATACCTTTTTTTCCCCTCAAATAATTTTCATACGCTTCTTCAATCCCGCTCCGCCCGATATAGTCACCGGGCTTGTAGTAAGCATTTTTATTGATGGTGGCCGTATCCGCTTCGGTAACGTATCCCAGCAGGTTACCGGCCACAGGGCGCGGATAATTCCGCAAGGAACGGGCTTGCGCATAAAATCCGGGAAACTTGTAAGCCTGTTCCTGAAATACGGCATAGTATTCCGCCGGCGCCTGTTTCATTACAGCCACCGGCTGGTAGCCCAATGCACGGCGGCGGCGGTAAATATCGTTTACAGTGGTTTTGAACTGTTGGGCGGGAATATTAAAGATAGTGCAAAAAGCAGTGGTGTCAAAGGCTTTCAGTTCCCTTGCCACGACCATTATATCGTATGCCGTTTGATTATCCACCAACAATACGCCATTGCGGTCGGTAATCAGTCCGCGCGCCGGATATTCCATTTCGTAACGCAGGACATTATTACTGGCCGTTACTTTATAGGAAGTATCAACAACCTGTATCCAAAATAAACGCACGACTATTACTATGGTCACAAAGAAAAATGCGCCGGTAATCAGTGTGCTTTTTTTGGAATAGTCATTCATATTTTATGAGTACAGGGTTTTGCGGGTTTCGTGAAATAAGGATTGCAGAAGCAACAGGAAAATTACACTGCATATCGTACTCATCAAAATCCGCAGTAAGGTATGAAAAATGTCATAGAATGCAAATGCATCCAGAAAGAAAAACAATATTTGATGAAATAATAAAGATAATAACGAATAGCCCAGAAACTGCCGTATGCCAAGTGTTCTTGAAGTGGGTATGATAAAAGCGTCAATATCGCTTTTAGGTAAAAATAATTTCAGCAAATAAGGACGGATGAATGCCAACGCTACTGTGGCAGCGGTGTTGATACCTGTCACGTCCATTGTTAATAAGTCCACGCACAGTCCCAAACAAAAAGCCCATAATAATGCGGTTATTCTCGAATGTCCGACAGGCAGCAGCAATATAAATAACACGTATATGCACGGCTGTACATACGTTGTCAAGGGCAGCCTTGTAAAGATAAAACTTTGCAGCAAAACCATTATCACGAAGATAAAAAGCCGGCGGAGGGAAGAGCTATTCATAATTAAAAGAGGCTAATTCTTTAAGTTCATCCTGATACAAATGTTTCACTACATTTACATACCGTAACTGTTTGAAATCGGCAAAGAGGGTAACGGTAATTTCATAAAAATTGCCCCGTTTCGTATCCATCGATTTCACCATGCCGATAGGAATATCGGGCGGGAAAAAGGCGGAATAACCACTCGATACGATAGTGTCGCCGACAGCTACCGGAATGTGTTGCGGAATGTCGGCCAGTATCAGTTCGCGATAGTTCACGCCATCCCAATACAGCGGGCCGAAAGCCCCGCTTCTTTTCACTTTGGCGCTTACTCTCCAGTTCGCGCTCAACAGGGACTTGACCAATGAGTAGTGTTCGGATACATGAACGACTGTGCCGATTAATCCGTTGTAAACAACAACTCCCATATCCGGCACAATGCCATGAGCCGCACCGGTATTTAAGGTAATATAGTTATGCAGATTATTGACCGAATTGCTTGCAACAGTCGCCGGAATGTAAGAATAGACAGGGCGGCCAAGCGTATCGAATACGGTAGTTTGTTCCAATAAACTTTGCCGGTTGTAATATTCCAGCCGGTTTTTCAATTCATTATTTTCCTGCGCCAGCCTTTCATTGATTTCTTTCAGCGAAAAATAATAACGCCATGAATTTACCTTTTCATCCAGTACTTCTTTGCCCAGCCGCACATAATTGACCACTACCGAGTGTTGATAATAGCTACTGTTGATGATGCACAGAAGCGCGATTGCTTCCAATACAACAAACAGCAGCGTAACGCGAAGCCTGACCAACAAACGATAGATAGCATTCATTTAAGGCGTCCTAAATTTAGCGCATCAGGAAAGGAAACTTGCCGATATTCTTCAATCCGATGCCTGTGCCGCGGGCAACGGCATGCAAGGGGTCTTCGGCAATATGGAAAGGTATATTTATTTTTTCGGTCAATCGCCGGTCAAGGCCGCGCAGCAAAGCGCCGCCGCCGGTCAGGTAGATGCCGCGCTGCACAATATCCGAATACAGTTCCGGCGGCGTCTGTTCCAATACCGCAAGAATAGCCGCTTCTACTTTGATGAGTGATTTGTCGAGGCAGTGTGCAATTTCCTGATAGGTTACGGCCACTTCCACCGGTAAGGAAGTCATTAAATTCGGGCCGCGAACAACAAAAGGAGTCGGCGGATTATCCAATTCCGACAATGCCGAACCCGCAGATATTTTAATGTCTTCCGCCGTGCGTTCGCCAATCCGTATGTTGTGCTGATGTCGCATGTATTGCTGAATGTCCAGCGTAAAACCATCGCCTGCCACGCGGATACTTTGGTTGCACACAATACCGCCTAAGGCAATTACGGCAATCTCGGTAGTACCGCCGCCGATATCCACCACCATGCTTCCTTCCGGCGCTTCCACATCAATGCCGATACCCAGCGCCGCCGCCATTGGTTCATAAATCATATAAATGTCGCGTCCTCCGGCGTGTTCCGAAGAGTCGCGCACGGCGCGGATTTCCACTTCGGTGCTTCCGGACGGAATGCAAACAACGATACGCAAACTTGGCGTAAACCAACGATGCTTGGGGCTAACGAGCTTTATCATGCCGCGCATCATTTGTTCGGCGGCATTAAAGTCGGCAATCACGCCGTCCCGCAACGGGCGAATGGTTTTGATGTTCTCGTGCGTCTTACCGTGCATCTGCCGTGCCATTTCGCCGATAGCGATAGGTTTGCCGGTATTCTGGTCGATAGCCACGATAGAGGGCTCGTCCACCACAATTTTATCGTTGTGGATGATGATAGTGTTAGCAGTACCTAAATCCATTGCTAACTCTTGTGTTAAAAAGGAGAATGCCATTTTTATTGACTATTTAATTATTTACTAATTACTACTTAATTATTGACTATTTAATTATTTACTATTTATTGTTTTTTTTGCGGTATTGATGGAGCTGATAATTATTTTTAATAATTCTTCATTCTCAATAACCAATTTTTGTAATAAAGTTTCTCGAACCAAGTTTGCCTCCATCACTAATTCCAACCAATATAATGTTTCATCTAATTTTTCTTCGACTATCTTCAGTTTATTTATAAAATCTCTTTTTGACTTTGCTATACAAGCCGTCCTGTAATTTGCACCGGGCGAAGTTCCAGAACGAATAAGCTGTTTTGCTATTACCTTTCCCGTAAGACTATCCGGCAAACTTTCTGCCAATTTTATAATCCGCAAGGCAAACTCTTTAAACCTCTTTTTCAACTCCTCCGAATTCATAAATAGTCAATAGTCAATAAAAAAATAGTCAATGTTTAAAATGTCGTACGCCGGTTGTTACCATAGCTATATTATGTTCGTTGCAATAGCCAATGCTCTTTTCATCATTGACCGACCCGCCCGGCTGCACTACTGCCGTTATCCCCGCTTCCTGCGCAATCGCGACGCAATCGGGAAACGGGAAAAAAGCGTCTGACGCCATTACCGCTCCCTGCAATGAAAAGCCAAATGTCTGCGCCTTTGCAATGGCTTGCTTCAACGCATCTACCCGCGAGGTTTGTCCTACTCCGCTTGCAAGCAGCTGCCCGTCCTTTGCCAATACAATGGCATTCGATTTCGAATGTTTTACTAATTTATTCGCAAAAAGCAAATCGACAATTTCTTTTTCCGCCGGTTTTTTCGTGGTTACCGGCGTGAAATTTTCAGGCGTTTCCACTGCCGTATCGCGGTTTTGCTGCGCAATCCCATTCAGCAATGAACGGAATTGCCATGCCGGTAAAGCGGTATTTTTCAGCACTAAAATTATCCGGTTTTTCTTTGTTTTCAACAATTCCAATGCTTCGCCGGAATAGCCCGGCGCAATAATTACTTCAAAAAACAGTTCATTTATTTCCTTAGCGCTTTCCGCATCCACCGGCCGGTTGGTAACGATGACGCCGCCGAAGGCAGATACCGGGTCGCCGGCCAATGCCTTGCGCCATGCGGTTAATGGATGAACATCCGATGCGCAGCCGCACGCATTGTTATGTTTCAAAACGGCAAAAGTGGTTTCCGAAAAATCGTTGATAAGCGCTACTGCCGCATCAATATCCAGTAAATTATTATATGAAATTTCTTTGCCGTGCAACTGCTCCAGCAGTTCGTTCAAATGTCCGTAAAACCGCGCCTCCTGATGCGGATTTTCGCCATAACGCAACGGCACACTATCCGTAAGGAGCTGTTGGAATACCGGTAATTTTTCTTCTACATTGAAATAATTAAAAATCGCCGTATCATAATATGACGACTGTTGAAAAGCCCGAGCGGCAAAGGTACGGCGCATAGCCAATGTGGTAGCGCCTTTGCCGGATTGCAACAATTCAATCAACGCGGGATATTGTTCCCGCGAAGAAATAATCAACGTATCGGCAAAATTTTTGGCCGCCGCACGAATAAGCGAAATACCGCCAATATCTATTTTCTCAATAATGGCCTGTGCATCGGCTCCTGAACGCACTGTTGCTTCAAACGGGTACAAATCTACAATCACCAAATCAACAGGCGGAATGCCGTATTCGGAGAGTTGCGCTACATCTTGTGCATTGTTGCGGCGTGCAAGAATGCCGCCAAAAACTTTCGGATGCAACGTCTTCACGCGGCCGCCGAGAATAGAAGGATAGCCCGTCAGGCTTTCCACCGATTGCGCTTCCACGCCTAAACCGGTTATAAAATCAAGCGTGCCGCCGGTGGAATAAATGGTTATTCCCAATGTTTCCAAGAGGCGAACAACCGCATCCAGTTTGTCTTTGTGATAAACCGAAATCAATGCGGAGTTTATTTTTTTTAGTTCAGTATAGCTCATTTAGCAATAGAAATCCTTTATACAGGTAAATTTTAAGGCGTAAAGTTACTACATTTAATTGAAAGTTGAAAATGGATAAATGTTCATTTATCCCGAAAATAAAACCGCCCGCAGGGGCGGGCGGCATTATTCCGGCTTTACCTTTATAATTTGGTTGTCTTTGAGAATAACTAATTCTTCGTTATTGCGTTTTTTAGACTCTATCAATTTTTTGTAGGTAAGGTCAAGTCCACGCATAATTTTCTCTATTAATTCTTCATTTTCTTTCTTCGTTTCCATGATATTTTTTTAATTGGTGAAACTTCGTTTGATTTATTATTTCAATAGAAGTGGCGTTCGATTTCTTTGCAATGAGGTCATATCCTCCCCTCGAATTATCAATGAGTAATACAACGTCCGAAATCGGGATATAAATATCAAACAGGTTTTTTATCCCGTTCACATATCGCCGTTCTATTATGCCGTCTTCAATATTATGCCCGCCTTTAATAACTCTATGGCGAACTCTTTCTTTTGCCATGTCAATTGTCGGAAGCCAGAAAAATAGTAATGTTACTTTGTAGCCTTTGGTTTTTGCTTGCAGTATAGTATTTTTATAACTTTTGCTTGCAAGGGTTGTTTCAAAAGCGAAATTTTCATTGTGGTGCAGCAGTTCCCTAATTCTTTTAAGCATTAACCGGCCGGCCTCTATGGCCATTGCTTCGGATTGAAAAGGAGATAATCCTCTGGCAATTTCATCGGCATTTACAAAGGCTTTACAGTTCAGGATTTCCGGCAATATAGTATAGGAAGCAGTCGTTTTTCCCGCACCGTTACATCCTGCTATTATATACAGGTCATTATTCATAGCGCAAAGTTACATTTTTTTTGCGAAGTGAAGATGACCCTACACAATAATACCGCCTGCAGGGGCGAGCGGCATTATTGTGGTGTTACCTTTCTTTGTAATATATCGTCAGTAAGGAGAATTGGCGAACTTTGTGTCGTCCGGCCATAAAGAATACGCATTCCGGTGTTGCGCTAATTCTTCTAACAATTCCCGTGGCGTCATATTCATGTGGTGAAGGCTATTCTTGTCCCTGATTTCGCGTAATAATTGCATAATGCCGGGAATAACTACCGGTTCGGGTAAGGATGATAAATTATTAGTAGAGTTCATGATTTGTTAATGTTTTTGGGGTGATTATTTCTATTACGGAGTATCCAAGTAAATGATTTATATTGACTATTTTTGCTGACGCGCCAAATTTTAAAGTTTAAGGTTTAAGGTTGGCTGACGCCGTTGCGCTTGCCGCGACTTACGACTTACAACTTACGCCTAAGAAGTAAACCAGCGGGTAATTTTCTCATCGTATTTGGAAGAGACGGGGATATCCGGTACCTGTTCTTTGCCGAATTCCATGAATATGTCGCCTTTCTGGCGGCGGATGACCGTTACCGCATCGAGATTGACCATGTACGACCGGTGACAGCGGACGACATTTGTGTGCGCCATATTTTTTTCAATTGCTTTCAGCGAATTTCGCAAAAGGAGTTTCGTCAGCGAGCCTTTATTGAGATACCGGACGATGACATAATTATCGGCAGCCTCGATATAGAGCAGGTTTTCGCGGGTAACCGAGAGGCGCAGGTCGCCCCGTTCATCGTAGAAGGAATATACATTTTGTTGCGGTGTGGTAGAGGCGAGGTCTTCCTGCAACAGTTGCAGTTGTTTTTCCTTGTCCTTATAGGCAAAATACAGGTGCAGCACGGCGTAGGGCAGCAGCAGCACGAGGGACGTCCGCATCAGCACTTTTTTCACTACATCGATAAGCGATGCCGGCTCTGCCGTGGCAGGGAAATAAAGCGTATAAACGGTATAGAACAACGACATGAAAAATATTTCCAGCACTATCCACACGCCGTATGTCCCGAAACTGACGCCATGACGCCGCCCCCGGTAATACAGGAGGATGCGGCTGATGACCACCACCAGCACGCCGGTCAGGACAATCAGGCTGGAAAATATCAAATACAGCTCGGACGACAGCACGCCGCCATGCCAGAGGCGGGAGCTGAACGGCTCGAACATGTTAATAAACACCAGCGCGAATAATGCCGTGAAAAGTACCAGATGGATACTGTTTTTCTTCCCGTAAATGTAGGCAGGTATTTTTTTGTTTACCACAACTGTTTTTTTTACGAAGCACAAAAGTAGAAAATTATTTTCACATAACGGCAAATTAGTTGAAAATGGAGAGTGGAAAGTGGAAAATGGCGACAAGCGCAGTGGCGTAAGCCCAATTAGTCACATTAGCACATTAGCACATTTCCAAATCTGTCAATCTCTCTGCTGCCGGCAGGCTGAAGAGGAACTGTAAACCGCCGCCGGGGCGGTTTTTCACGGTAATGCTTCCCTTGTGGAAAAGGATGATGTTTTTTACTATCGCCAGTCCGAGTCCGCTGCCGCCGGTGTCGCGGGTACGTCCTTCGGTAACGCGGTAGAAGCGTTCAAAGAGGCGGGGCAGGTGGCGTTGGTCGGCAATGCCGGCGCCGGTGTCGGCAAAAGAGAAGTGCAAAAAGTCCTTGTCGGCGGCATATTGGGTGATGCGTATTTTTACCTGTTTCCCGGCATGGTGCACTACATTTTCCATTAAATTCCTGAAAACGGCATACAACAGGTTTTCATTCCCGCAGACCCATGCGTTTGGCGGCAGGTCTGTATCCAGCGTGATGTCCTGCGCTTCCAGCAGGGCGGCCATGTCGGCGGCCACATTTTGTATAATACCGGCTATCGCTACGGGCTTCAGGGCAAAAGTGCCGGTAGCGTCTTCCAGTTTCGTCAGGAGGTTCATGTCGCGAATCAGTTCCGAGAGCATCAACGTTTGCCGGTAGGCTTTTTGCAGGAAATGCCGTTCTTTTTCCGGTGTGAGCTGCTGTTCGAGGACAGTTTCCAGGTATCCGCGAATGCTGGTAACCGGCGTCCGCAGTTCGTGGGCGATATGTCCGGTCAGTTCCTGTTTCAGCCGGCGCGTTTTTTCCGAAGGGGTAATATCGTTCAAGACGACTTCAAAGCTGTTATCATCAAACCGGTTTATGCGCATCAAAAAACATTTCCCATGCCGGGAGATGGGCAGTGGGCAGTCGGCGGTAGCAGTAGGCAGTGGACAGTTGCAGTCGGCAGTAGCAGTCGGCGGTTGGCAGTCGGCAGTTGCAGTTGGCAGTTGGCAGTCGGCAGTATCCTCTGCGCTGGATAGTCCTCTGCTGACTGCCGACTGTTTACTATCACTGCCTACTGCGACTGCTGACTGCCTACTGCCTACTGCCGACTGTTTACTGCCGACTGCCGACTGCGAACTGCCTACTGCGACTGTTGACTGTTTACTGCCAACTGCCGACTGCCAACTGCCGACTGCCGACTGTTCATGGCTGGTGAAAAACTCTTCTTCGAGGATATGCGCCGGGTCGGTGGTTATTTCTTCGCCAAGTATGTTCAGGTATTGCATGAATAAACCGTTATAGAACGCTACTGTCCGGTCGGGGGTGAAGAAACAGATACCTTCGGCGGAATGCTGTACATGTTGCAGCAGTTTTTCTTTTTCGAGGGCAATCTTTTTCTCGTGCGCTTTCAGTTGCAGGTAATCATGTACGATTTTCGTTCCGATTTCGCCCAGTTCATCATCCGGGAAATGCGTATTCCCGGCGGGGTGCAGGGTATCGCTGCCGGCGGCGAGGGAGAAGTCGCGCAATTGCCGGATAGATTTTCCAAACCGTCCGGCCACGTAATGTATAAATAACAGCCCCACCACAAACAATGCCATGATATAATATAAAAAACCGTTGCCGGGCTTGAGGAAATGCCGCACATGAATATCGTAGGGGAGCGCCATACGGATATAATACCCCTCAAATAGCCTGGCGTAATACAGGTATTCGCGGTTATTGGAAGTTGAAATACGGATATCGTAGCCTTTCCCATCCCTTGCGGCCTGCAGTATTTCCGGCCTTCCGGCATGGTTTTCCATTTGCGCCGTTTGCGGCAGGAGGTTATCATACAATACCTCTCCCTGTGCGTCAATCCATGTAACGCGTATCGCTGGGGGCAGCAGCGTCAGCAGGCTGTCGAAGGCCGCCGCAGAACGGCCGTATTGCTCGAGGTAACGATGGGTAATGCCGGCGTAGGCGTCTAATTTTTCTTCCAGCGCTTCGGTTTTGTACGCCCTTTCGCGGTATTGTTCAAAAGCGGCAATGCCGGCGGTGAAACCCGCCAGGATAATGCAGAAACTGACCGTCAGCCGGTATTTATACGACAGTTTCATTCTTCAGGCATATTAAACCGGTATCCGTACCCGGAACGGCTGGAGATTAACGAGGCATGAGCACCTAATTTTTTCCGCAGCCGGGTAATATGTACGTCAATCGTTCGTTCGGTCGTATAGATGGCGTCTTTCCATATCCGGTCGATAATATCTTCCCGGCGGAATATTTTAGACGGGTTCGTTGCCAGCAGCGACAGGATTTCAAACTCCGTTTTGGTAAACGTCAGGACTTTTCGTCCAATAATCACTTCTTTTGTTTCCAAATCAATCACGACTTCGCCGAAAGTGAGGCGGCTGTTCTTTTCCTTTGCGCCGGCGGTGCGTTTAAGTATCGCTTTGACGCGCGCCACAATTTCCTTGATGGAAAAAGGTTTGGATACATAATCATCGCCGCCCACCGAAAAGCCGGTGAGCATGTCGTTTTCCGTATCTTTCGCGGTCAGGAAAATAATGGGAACGGCATATCCGTTATGGCGCAAGTGTTCCGCCATTTTATAGCCGGACATGCCGCCCATCATAACATCCAGCAGGATTAACGAACAGTCGGGCGTAAATTTCTTCAATGCGTCTTCGGCTGAATACGCGCACTCGATTTGGTATCCCTCGTTGGAAAGATTGAATGCAAGGATTTCGCAGATATCCTTGTCGTCGTCCACTAATAATATTCTTTCGCCCATGATTGTTGGTAAAAAAAGTATTGGCAAAGGTACAAATAAAATACTGTCCCCGAATGACCATTGCTGCAAAAACAAGGGGTTTTGTTAATCGCTGTTCCATTTTGTACTCCCATTAGCGGCACAAAAATACCTTGTTGCCGTTACAACCGTTTTGCAATATTGTTACAATCCGGTTGCGAACAGAGCAAGATTTAAAAATTTAATAATTTAAAGATTTAAGGAAAGGCAAAATGACCTTGCGGGGACGATTCCGCAACGTTGCGGAAAGGCAAAACAGGTGTCGGGGACGATTCCGCAACGTTGCGGAAAGGCAAAACAGGTGGCGGGGACGATTCCGCAATGTTGCGGAAAGGCAAAACAGGTGGCGGGGACGATTCCGCAACGTTGCGGAATGGCAAAACAGGTGTCGGGGACATTTCCGCAACGTTGCAGAAAGGCAAAACAGGTGTCGGGGACATTTCCGCAACGTTGCGGAAAGGCAAAACAGGTGTCGGGGACGGTTCCGCAACGTTGCGGAAAGACAAAACAGGTGGCGGGGACGATTCCGCAACGTTGCGGAAAGGCAAAACAGGTGGCGGGGACAATTCCCGGCGTAAGCGCGGGGGTACAGGGCAGCCCCCTGCCTTTCGCGCGGCATACTGCCGGTGCATCGTGAAATGTCCGTGCGCCGCGCGAGGTGCAGGGCGGGACATGTAGTGCTACTAAGGTTGGAAAAATTTACAGATTTACAGATTTACGGATTTGGCTTGCGCCACTGCGCTTGCCGCGACTTACGACTAAAAAAGACTTTTAGGGGTGATTTTCTAAAATCCGTGTAATCCGTAATAATCCGTGTAATCCGTACCTATAGTATTTGCATTTAAAATATTTTTTCTACCTTTGCAACATATTCCATGCTCCTTAAAACATTTTGAGTGCTTTTATTCCATCTTTGAAATCTCGACAATTTCGTACATGGAGAATAAAATAAAACCACAAAACAAACGTGAGTTTTGCCTTATTCCATGTACAGGTAGTCGAGAACCTCAAAGATATAAGGTAAGTTCACGTTTCACATTTTATACCTGACCGCTCTGCAAAGAGCTCACCCGAAACAAGACCGACCAAATAGAAGCTGCCAAGATGTAAAAAGGCGCGAATTACGTGGACATAGTGCGGAATGAGGGATTGTTTTGATGAGTGTTTGTTTGGGGATAAATTAAGTGCAAAACAATCCCAAAACCGCAAAAGAAGTATGAGGTATGAAGTATGAACGCTGGCGCACCAAATCTTTGAATTTTTAAATCTTTAAATTTTTAAATTAATATAATTATATCCCATTCATTAATAAGTTACGGGCAAATGAGCAATTCGCACAAAAACCAGCGATTTTGTTAATGGATAACTGTTCCATCCAGACGAAACCACAGGTTCTTCCGATTTTGAGAGAACACGAGGTGCAGATCATGACTTTCCCGCCCCACACGACTCAGATATTCCAGGCTCTCGACCTGAGTCTATTTGGCGTGTGAAAGAGGAAATTGCACGAGAAGCTGCCCTTCGGCAGTCAACGAGCAATATCCTCACCGTGCCTCAGGAGATTGCAACGACACAAACCAGGAACAGAGCGAGCAAAAACCCTGGAAGAGAATGCTTGCGAGCTGACAGCCGACAAAGCCCGAAATCAGCACGACTGGAGGATTCTAAATATCGCGAGAGTTTCTCAGTGAAGCAGCCTAAAGAATGGGCAATCGCCAGAAGACGAGAGGATGAAATCGGGCAATCGCACTCCTTCAGATCCTGCTGGAAGTGGTCGACCACTCTCAAGGAATCTTCTCGAATTAGACACTCTGTCCTGAATCAACCCGACCTCCTGCTGCTCGTCCTCAACACCCGATCAACCTGCGATCTCTCTCATTCAATTTCTCACATACTCCAGATTCCATATCGTTGAAGTCGAAGATAAACTTCAGTACCGAACGACTTTCAATCTCGACTTTAATGTATCCCAATTCGAAACTGAAAAAGTGCGCGACTGTGAGTAAATATGCCACTGGCACTGAATTCTCTCCCTAAAGTTCCGAAGACTTCGATATAGTTCAGGCCGATATTCCAATTTCCTCCATGGTTCTGTCCATTCTGCTTTAAGAATATAGCTGTCCAAGGTCTTGATTCACTCACAATGATATGTTCCAGTTGCAAGTGTTCCATTAAGTTCGGTTGTATCCTTTCTTTCATCGATTAAATTCCAATCTTCCCCATCATTTGATCCCAACAACTGCCACGTCTTCATATGATCATTTCCTGAATCAAGCATTGCACTTTGTATTGTATATGCTTCAACAGTAAAAGTCAATCCTGGTACTGCAAACACCAATCCTAGTGCTCGTGATGACGTATCTCCGAAAGTATACTCCGTCTCAATCACATAATAAGGTTTCACCAATTCAGATTCTCTTGGGAAAGTGCAACAATACCCGCTGCTCCCGAATATTCCATTCAAACCAACATTCTTCCCTCCGTAATGAACGACACATTTCCGTTCCGACTATTTGTGCGATTGCACCTTCAGCAGACTTAAACCGTGAAGCGACTGTTAAAAACCGACCTTCATGTTGTTCCACAAATCCTGTAATTTTGGCGATCGAATCATTAATGAGAAATCATTTGCTGGCAAAAAGTGCGACGACCGATAGCTCAGAAAAACTCAGCAAGACAGGGAATCGTCAGAATGACTTTAGGGTTTGATCAAAAAGCATGGAAGATCAGCGATATACAAAAAAAAAAAAAAAAAAAAAAAAAAAGGATAAA
>JAIROQ010000148.1 GCA_031257455.1 Prevotellaceae bacterium
ATTCCTTTTCAAATCAATCCGCACTACACCGATTTCTTCGACCCGAAGCACGGCGGCGAAACGCGCGAGCAACGTATCGCGGAATACCTTGCAGCCAATCCCGCCATGTATGTGGCAGGACTGCGCGAAGCCTCCATGCTGTATGTCGAAGGACAGCAATTGCGACTGCACGGCGACCGGCCGCTACGGATATTCAAATACGGACAGCCCCCAAAAGAATACCGCGCCGGCGATGACTTGGGCTTTTTGATGACAGGAAGCGGCAATATTTAATACGTTGCTCCTGACGCAACGGCGGGTAATTTTTAAATTTTATGTAACTTTGTTCCGTTTAATCGAAAATTATACAACTATGGCACGTTATCTTGACCCCAAAAACGACTTAACATTTAAGCGCATTTTCGGCGAACATGAACACTTGTGCAAGAGTTTGCTCAATAGCATGCTTCCGCTGGAACCCTCGCAGCAAATTGTCACCCTGCACTACCAGCCAAGCGAATTGGTACCGGAAATCCCTGCATTGAAAGACTCGATAGTCGATGTACATTGCGTTGATAACACCGGCCGGCAATTTATCGTGGAAATGCAGATGTACTGGACGGACAGTTTCCGAAGTCGTGTGCTGTTCAACGCATCCAAAGCGTACATCAAACAATTGGACAGCGCAAAGGAATACAGGTTTCTTCAGCCGGTGTATGCACTGAGTTTCGTCAATGAGGTATTTGACCATGACACAACAGACTATTACCATGATTACAAAATCGTGAACATAGCCAATAAGGAAAAGCAATTAGAGGGATTGGAGTTTGTATTCATCGAATTGCCGAAATACCATCCGGTCAATCGAGCCGAAAAGAAGTTGTATGATTTGTGGTTGATGTTCCTGACGCAAATCAAGGAAGGAGCGGAGGCCGTTCCCCCTGAACTGTTGGAAGAGGAAATTACCAAAGAGGCAGTTCAATATTTGGAAAGCAGTTCCTACACGCGTGGCCAATTGGATGCGTATGACCGTTATTGGGATTCCATTCGCACCGAGCGCATGTACTATCTTGATGCATTACATGCAGGTCTGAAAAAAGGCATAGAAAAAGGCATAGAAAAAGGCATAGAAAAAGGCATAGAAAAAGGCATAGAAAAAGGTATAGAAAAAGGCAAAGCGGAAGGGCTGAAAGAAGGTCTGGAAAAAAGTTTGGAAAACGTTGTCATTAACGGTAAACGTCATGGGTTTTCATTAGAACAAATACACACCCTTACCGGCCTGAGCACCGAAAGAATTGTAGAAATTCTCCATTCAACTGCGGAAAAGGGCAGCTGAAATTCCCCATTGAAAGATTTTTGTCTAAAAAAACTTATCTCCAACTAAGGCGTGTGCTAATGTGACTAATTGGGCTGGCGCGTCAGCTTAAATCTTTAAATTTTTAAATCTTTAAATTGGCGCAAGCCAAATCTGTAAATGGTCACTCCAATTCTTAATTCTTCATCGTTCCGCCGATCATGTCGAGGAGTTCGTTGGTGATGGCCTGTTGCCGCGATTTATTGTAGGCAATGACCAGTTCGCCGATAAGTTCATCGGCATTGTCGGTGGCGGTTTGCATGGCCACGACACGCGCCGCATGTTCCGACGCATTGGAGTCTAAAAGGATGGTATAAAGTTTTAGCTTGAGCGATTTCGGCAGTAATTCGGCCAATATTGTTTCCTGCGATGGTTCGAGGAGGTAGCTTGCAAGGGTTCGTTTTGTCGCGGTGTTTTCAAGCGCCGGCAGGGTCAGGGGCAGGAAGTTTTCACGGGTGAGTATTTGCACGCCGGCGCTTTTGAAATGATGATAAACGACCTCCACCCGGTCAATCGCCTTGCGGTTAAAAAGGGTAATCAGTTCGCCGGTAAAGGCCGCGATGGTATCGTAGTCGGGTTTGGCGGCCAGCCCTTCAAAGTAGCGGGTAACGGCGTATCCCGATTTGCGTGCGGCTTCGAATATTTTTTTCCCGATGGTATAAATAAGGATATTTTCTTTCGGGAGGTGTTCATAGGCGGATAATGTTTTGCGAAATTCTTTAATGACGTTGGAATTGAATGAACCTGCCAGCGAACTGTCGGACGAAAAGGCAATGATGGCCACGCGTTCGGGGGTGCGTTCTTCCGACAGGGGCGTATAAAAGTCTTCTCCCGCCGCCAGCACGCTGCGAAGAATGTGGTGCAGGGCATTGGAATAAGGAAGCATGCCGGCAATATTTTTCTGGGCTTTATTCAGTTTTGCCGCCGATACCATTTTCATGGCAGCCGTGATTTTCTGCGTGGTTTTTACCGACTGTATCCGTTCTTTTATTTCCTTGAATGCCGCCATGCCGTTGGGAATAGACTATTTTAAGATACTTGTTATTTCCGCCGCCAGTTTTTCAATGGCATTGGTTACATCTTCATTGATGACGCCGTTTTTCAAAGGGGTCAGGATATCGTCTTTGTGGCGTGCATCGAGGGCTTCGACAAACATCCGTTCAAATTCGTTGACGCGGTTTAATTTAATATCGCGCAGTAGTCCTTGCGTGCCGCAGTAGAGTACGGCAATTTGTTTTTCTACCGGCGCCGGCGCGTATTTCGGTTGAATTAAGAGGCGCGTATTTTTTTGTCCCTTGTCAATCGTGAAGGCCGTAACGGGGTCGATGTCGCCGCCGAATTTGGTGAACGCTTCCAGTTCGCGGTATTGCGCCTGGTCGATTTTGAGGGTCCCCGCGACTTTCTTCATCGCCTTGATTTGCGCATTCCCGCCCACGCGCGACACGGAAATACCTACGTTGATGGCCGGCCGTATTCCCTGGTTGAATAAATCGGTGTCAAGGAAAATTTGTCCGTCTGTAATCGAAATCACGTTGGTAGGGATATAAGCGGAAACGTCACCCGCCTGCGTTTCGATGACAGGCAATGCGGTGAGCGACCCGCCGCCCTTGACTTTTCCTTTCAGGCTTTCGGGTAAATCGTTCATGGAGGCGGCGACTTCGGGCTGGTTGATAATTTTAGCCGCCCGTTCCAGCAGTCGTGAATGCAGGTAGAAAATATCGCCCGGATAGGCTTCGCGTCCGGACGGCCTGCGCAGGATAAGCGATACTTCGCGGTAAGCCACCGCCTGCTTTGAGAGGTCGTCAAAAATCACGAGCGCATGGCGTCCGGTATCGCGGAAATATTCGCCGATGGCCGCTCCGGCAAAGGGGGCAAAATATTGCATGGCGGCAGGGTCGGCAGCGGTGGCCGCTACGACAATCGTATAATCCATCGCGCCTTTTTCGCGCAGGGTATTCACGATAGCCGCCACAGTAGAGCCTTTTTGCCCGACCGCTACGTAGATGCAATATACCGGGTCGCCGTTCAGGTAGCCCTCGCGCTGGTTGATAATCGTGTCTAAGGCAATGGATGTTTTTCCGGTTTGCCGGTCGCCGATGATTAATTCGCGTTGCCCGCGTCCAATGGGTATCATGGCGTCTACCGCTTTGACGCCTGTTTGTAGAGGCTGGTTCACCGGCTGGCGGAAAATCACGCCCGGCGCTTTTCTTTCCAATGGCATCAGAAAGCGTTCGCCGGTAACAGGGCCTTTTCCATCGAGGGTTTCGCCCAGCGGGTCTATCACGCGTCCCAGCATTCCTTCGCCGACATTAATGGAGGCGATTTTACCGGTGCGGCGTACCGAAAAACCTTCTTTAATATGGTCGGTCGTTCCCAGCAATACCGCGCCCACATTGTCTTCTTCAAGGTTCATTACTACGCCCATCATGCCGTCCTGAAATTCGAGCAGTTCATTTGCTTCGGCATTGGCCAGTCCATAGATGCGCGCCACGCCATCGCTGACCTGCAATACTACGCCCACTTCATCATACTGCAATTTGGCGTCAATATTTTCCAATTGCATTTTTAAAATCCGGGAAACTTCGCTTACTTTTATATCCGACATAGTTATTTTATTTCTTAGTGATTTTTCTACTGGTTTCTATTAAACGGTTAGACGATGATTTTATTTTTACGGATAAATTGCCGCCGTACTTTTTCCAGTTGTCCCGCCACAGAGGCGTCCAGCCGGAGGTCGTTTATCTGAAAAATAAAGCCGCCTTTGATGCTTGGGTCGATGCGGTTTTCTATTTCCACTTTTCCCTGCGTTTGTTGTTCCGCGCGGCGGCGGATGCGTTCGATAATGGCTTCGGGCAGCGGCTCTGCGGATATGAGCAAGGCCTGTCCGATGCGGCGTGCCAGCCGGTAAAGCGTTATATAGCCCAATGCAATGTTACGCACTAAATTTTCGCGGCGGTTTTTGAGCAACAGCCGTACAAAACGCTGATAACTGTCTTCCGCCGCCGTTGCGCCGGACAGGTTGTACAGCAGTTGCAGCTTGTCGGCATACGGTACTACCGGGCTGCTGATTGTTTCGAGCAGGTGCGGCGTGTCCGCGACCGTACCCGACAATAATTTCATCCGGTCATAAAGCGCCGTGTCTTCACCGCGTGCGGCGGCGTATTCCAACAGGGCTTTTGCGTATCGTCTGGCGATGTGTCCTTCGTTCATACTACATTATCCGTTCCGTTTCGTCAAGCATTTGCAGGATGAAAGCCTCTTCTTTTGATTTATCATCCAGTTGCCGGTGCAAGACTTTTTCTGCAATATCCACCGACAGCATTGCCACCTGCGCGTTGATTTCCCCGAGGGCTTTTTCCTTTTGCAGTTCGATGCGCTGGCGTGCCAGGGCGAGTTGTTTTTCCGTTTCCTCTACGGCTTTTTGCTGTGCATTGAGGAGTAACTGTTCGCCGTCAGCCATCGCCTTTTTGATGATAGCGGCCTGTTGCCTGCGTGCTTCATCAAGTATGGCGAGTGATTCCTCTTTTACGTTCTCGAGCTTCCGGGCGGCTTCCTCTGCGGCTTCGAGCGATTGACTGATATGGTCGCGCCGCTTGTTCACCATGCCGGTGATAACGGGAAAGCCGAATTTCGCCAGCAGCCCCAATACGATGAGGAAACTGAACGTCATCCAGAACAGCAAACCAAAATCCGGTGTTAGCATAATTTTTTCTATTTATGCCAGGAAACAAACGACAAGTGCAAACAGTGCCGCGCCTTCTACGAATGACGCCATAATAATCATCGACATGCGGATAAAGTCTGCTACTTCCGGCTGGCGGGCTATAGACTCCATTGCCGAAGTGCCGATTTTACCAAGACCGATACCGGCGCCGATTACGGCTATACCGGCTCCAAGCGGAGCAAATACTGCGCCGGAAAGTGTTTGCAAAAATGTAATTACTAATGGTAACATAATTTTTTTGTTTTTAAATTTATAATTTTTATTAATTAAAGTTTATGCTTTTACTTTTTTCGGGTGATGCGAAGGCTGCGATAATCCTATGAACACCGCCGACAGCATGGTGAATACATAGGCTTGGATATAGGCTACCAACAGTTCGAGGCAATTCATAATAATCGACAAAATCACGGAGAACGCCGTCATTCCAACGTTCATGGCAACCCCCATTTCTACCGTTACGAATATCATAAACGTCAATGAAAGGATGACCGTATGGCCTGCAAAAATATTCGCCAGCAAACGTACCATCAATGCAAACGGTTTGGTAAAAATGCCGAATAATTCAATCACCGGAATGATGGGTATCGGCACTTTCAGCCATACCGGTACATCCGGCCAGAAGATTTCCTTCCAGTATTCACGGTTGCCGAACAGGTTTACCGCTACGAGGGTGCATAACGCCAGTATGCACGTAACGGCAATATTCCCGGTGGTATTAGCGCCGCCGGGAAATATCGGGATAATGCCCATGACATTATTGATAAGTATGAAGAAAAATGCCGTCAGTAAATAGGGCGCATACCGCTGGTGGCGGTCGCCGATGTTTTTGCGTATTACTTCATCGTAAATATTCATCACGAACATTTCTATGGCGCATACAAACTTTCCGGGAACGGCATTTTCCGGCCGCCGCCGGTACCAACGCGCTACGCTCAGGAATAATGCCAGCATGATAGCCGAATTTATCATCAGCGCCAACGCATTTTTGGTAATGGAAATATCCCATGGGCGGCAGGCTTCCCCTGCGGCATTATGGTAGATAATTTTTCCTTTGTACTTCCCTTCCCCGTCTATGCGGAAGCCCTTGTATGTTCTGCCGTGCGCCAGGTGTTTCGATGAAAATACTTGCCAGCCGTTGTCTTCGGAATGTACAATCACCGGCAGGTAAACCGATATATGATGGCCGTTAATCGTGGTGATGTGCCACCAGTAACTGTCGGCGGTGTGTTCATTGATAATCTCGCTTATCTGCGGTTTTTCTTCTTCGGTATAGGTGTCGGCTGTAGCGCACAGGGGCAGCAACCAGCCAAGCGCTACCGCGCCCAATGAAATCAATATGCGTTTACAGATATACATCCGGTTACTTTTCTTTTGTGTCAGGCCGTTTGTAGTGTCGTTCGATACCGCGCAGCGCCACTATTTCCAGTCCCATAAATACCAGATAAAACAGCAGGAACGATATCAGGAATACGCGGAATACGGGCGCATCCAGCGTCAGGTAACAAATAAAGAACAGCAGCAGCGCGACTACCAGCTTACTCATTTTCCAAATCAGGAAATAATTGTTGACCTGCGCCGGCAGAATGCTTCCTTCCCGGAGCTTTTTCTCCCATTGCCGCGTAAGCCCTGCAAAAGCGAGCAGGAAGCACAGAAACAATACCGGGACATAGCGGCATTCCGTAAAATTATATTGCGGCATCACCCACCGGAGGAGGATTTCCATACCCGTCCACAGCAGCAGCCAGACAGCTATTGCCAGTCCAAATACGTGCGCTTTCTTTTCAAAAAATTTCATTTGCATTGGATTTTTATGGTTCGACACATACGGTTATTTTGTTCCTGTTCACTTCCACAAAGCCGCCGCCAACAGGTATTATTTCGTCTTTCCCGTCTCCCGTTACACATTTTATCGCACCTTTGGCAAGCATGGAAATCAACGGCGCATGCGCGGGATAGACCGCAAATTCGCCCGCCTGTCCGGGGAATACGGCATATTCCAAACCGCCCTCATAAAGCGTTCCTTTCGGCGATACTATTCGGATGTGTAGAGATTTCAAAATTTAAAGATTTAAGGGTTTAATTAATTTCCGGCGTTGCTTACGGCGGCCAGTATCTTTTCGCCTTTTTCCATAGCTTCTTCAATAGTTCCGACATTCAGGAATGCCTGTTCCGGCAAATGATCTACTTCGCCGTCAAGAATCATTTTGAAGCCCCTTACCGTGTCTTCAATAGCGACCATTGCGCCCGGAACGCCCGTAAACTGCGCCGCCATGGCAAACGGCTGCGAGAGGAAACGCTGTACGCGGCGCGCACGGTTCACGATGGTCTTATCTTCATCGGACAGTTCTTCCATGCCCAGAATGGAGATGATGTCCTGAAGCTCCTTGTTGCGTTGCAGGATATGGATAACCCGTTGCGCAGTGAGGTAGTGTTCTTCGCCGACAATAGCCGGGTCGAGGATACGGGACGTGGACGTCAGGGGGTCTACCGCCGGGTAAATGCCCAGTTCCGTAATCTTGCGGCTCAAGACGGTGGTCGCGTCCAAGTGCGAGAAAGTGGTGGCGGGCGCGGGGTCGGTCAAGTCATCGGCAGGTACATATACCGCCTGCACCGAAGTAATAGAGCCGCTCTTGGTCGAAGTAATCCGTTCCTGCATGCCGCCCATTTCGGACGCCAACGTAGGCTGGTAACCCACAGCCGAAGGCATGCGCCCCAACAGCGCCGACACTTCGCTGCCCGCTTGCGTGAAACGGAAAATATTATCAATAAAAAATAAAATATCCTTCGAGCCGGACCCCGAGTCGCGGAAGGATTCCGCCACCGTCAAGCCCGACAGGGCTACCGATGCACGCGCGCCGGGCGGTTCGTTCATTTGTCCGAAAACGAGTGTAGCCTGTGATTTTGCCAGTTCCTCGTAATCTATTTTCGAGAGGTCCCAGTCGCCCTGTTCCATGCGCTGCTTGAACGTTTCGCCATAGCGGATGACGCCCGATTCAATCATCTCGCGCAACAGGTCATTGCCCTCGCGCGTACGTTCGCCCACGCCGGCAAAGACCGAAAAGCCATGATGTTTTTTCGCAATATTATTTATCAGCTCCATGATAAGGACGGTCTTTCCCACGCCGGCGCCGCCGAAAAGCCCGATTTTCCCGCCTTTGGAATACGGCTCGAGCAGGTCGATAACCTTGATACCGGTGAAGAGTACTTCCTGCACAGTCGATAATTCATCGAATTTCGGCGGGTCGCGATGAATGGGATGCGCGCCTTTCCTTTCCAGCGCTTTCATGCCGTCTATAGCCTCGCCCACTACATTCATCAGGCGTCCCTTGATTTGGTCGCCCACCGGCATGGTAATAGGCCGGTAGTAGGACACCGCCGCCATCCCGCGCTGCAAGCCGTCTGTAGAATCCATCGCCACCGTGCGCACTGCATTTTCGCCAATATGTTGCTGGATTTCGGCAATCAAGGTACGGCCATCGCGCCGCGCGATTTCCACTGCATCGTGAATAGCGGGCAGCGTTATTTGCGTAGCGCTGCCATCCGCTTCAAAGCTGATATCTATTACCGGGCCTATGATTTGCGAGATGCGCCCCGCGATGTGTTTGGAAGTAACTTCTTCGTGTGTCATGTCGAATAGTCAGTTAATAGTTCAAAAAAAACCCCACAAATGTAAGCATTTTTTTTATTAATTAAAAGTGTAGTCAGAGTAATTTCAGGTTTCAGGTTTGAAGTTTAAGGTTGGCGGGCGAGGGAACAATTTACGGATTGACAGATTTAGCTATTGACTATTTAATTATTGACTATTGACTATTTTGGCTTACGCCGCTGCGCCTGCCGCAACTTACGACTTACGACTTATGACTTACGACTAAACGAACAACCCGCCGCAGGCGCGAAAAGTTTTTTTTGAGGTATGCGGCGACTTTGCGGGAGGGTTGTTAATGTCAAGGCAAGTGCCAACACAGTCTGCGGGGCGGTTGTTAATGTCAAGGCAACTGACAAAATGTCTTGCGGGATGGTTGTTAGTGTCAAGGCAACCGATAAAACAGTTCGCAGGAGGGTTGTTAATGTCAAGGCAAGCGCCAAATCAGTCCGCAGGACGGTTGTTAGTGTTAAGGCAACTGACAAAATGGCTTATTTTTGGGTTGTTAATGTCAAGGCAAGCGCCAAAACAGTCCGCAGGACGGTTGTTAGTGTCAAGGCAAGCGCCAAAACAGTCTGCGGGACGGTTGTTAATGTCAAGGCAACCGATAATGCAGTTTGCAGAAGGACTGCCCCTGTCCGGACAGGCATATAATCAAATATGAACAATACCGGACGTTTAGTTGTAAGTTGTAAGTCGTAAGTCGTAAGTCGCGACAGCGCACTAATTCTTAATTCCTAATTTCTAATTTCTAATTCGCTCCGGCGTCAGCCAAATCTGTAAATCTGTAAATCCGTAAATCTGTAAATACCCAATTAGTCACATTAGCAAATCACCACATTAGCAAATCTCCAATTTTTTTGTACCTTTGCATGTTTATATTTTTAACTATACATATATGACAGAGCAAGAAAAGAACGTGGCGGCCAGCGGCTATTCGGCAGAAAATATTCAGGTACTGGAAGGCTTGGAAGCCGTTCGCAAACGTCCCTCCATGTATATCGGCGACATTGGTTCGCGCGGATTGCATCACCTGGTTTACGAAGTAGTCGATAATTCCATAGACGAAGCCCTCGCCGGCTATTGCAAACATATTGATGTTACCATCAATGAAGATAACTCGGTTACCGTTTCCGATGACGGTCGCGGTATCCCTACCGATATTATGCAAAAAGAAGGCAAATCGGCACTGGAAGTCGTCCTGACCGTGCTGCATGCCGGCGGTAAGTTTGACAAGGGAAGTTATAAAGTATCGGGCGGCTTGCATGGCGTGGGCGTATCGTGCGTGAATGCCCTGTCGTCCGTACTGACGGCGGAAATTCACCGCGAAGGGAAAATCTTCCGGCAGGAATACCATTACGGCATTCCGCAGTACGATGTAAAGGAAGTCGGCGCATCCGACCGCACGGGTACGATTATCACGTTCAAACCCGATGAAAGTATTTTTACCCTTACCACGAAATATGACTATGACGTACTGTCCACCCGCCTGCGCGAACTGGCATTCCTGAACAAGGGCATCTACCTTACGCTGACCGACCGGCGCGAATGGTCGGACAACGACAGTGAAACCGAAAAACAGTACCGCTCCGACCGGTTTTATTCGGAACGGGGGCTGCTCGAATTTGTCGCATACCTTGACGGCACGCGCGAAAAACTTACGAATAACCCGATTTATCTGGAAACCGAGAAAACAGGACTGCCGATAGAAGTAGCCATGCAATATAATACCGGTTTCAGTGAAAACGTGCATTCGTACGTGAATAACATCAATACGATTGAAGGCGGCACGCATCTTTCGGGCTTCCGCCGGGGATTGACCACTACCTTGAAAAGCTATGCCGACAAGACCGGCATGTTGTCGCGCCTGCAATTTGAAATTGACCCGGCCGACTTCCGCGAAGGCTTGACCGCCGTGATTTCCGTAAAAGTGGGCGAGCCGCAGTTTGAAGGGCAAACAAAAACGAAATTGGGCAATAATGAAGTAACCGCCGCCGTGTCGCAGGCAGTGAGCGAAGCGTTGAACAATTATCTGGAAGAAAATCCCAAAGACGCCAAGCTGATAATCGACAAGGTTATCCTCGCCGCCACCGCCCGCCACGCCGCCCGCAAAGCGCGGGAACTGGTGCAGCGCAAAACGGTGATGTCCGGCTCGGGATTGCCCGGTAAACTCGCCGACTGCTCCGACCGCGACCCCGCCAAATGTGAAATTTACCTTGTCGAAGGGGATTCCGCCGGCGGCTCGGCCAAATCGGGACGCGACCGCACCTTTCAGGCGATACTGCCCCTGCGCGGGAAAATCCTGAACGTGGAAAAAGCAATGGAGCATAAAATCTTCGAAAGCGAAGAAATACGCAATATCTATACCGCACTCGGCGTTACCGTAGGCACGGAAGAAGACAGCAAGGCGCTGAACATATCCAAACTTCGCTACCACAAAATCATTATCATGACGGACGCCGATGTGGACGGCAGCCATATCGCTACGCTGATTATGACTTTCTTCTTCCGCCATATGCAGGACTTGATAAAGAACGGATACCTCTATATCGCCACTCCGCCGCTCTATCTGGTGAAAAAAGGCAAGGAAGAACAATATTGCTGGTCGGAGGAAGAACGCATCGCCGCCATAGAGCGTATCGGCAAAGGAAAGGAAGTGCCTGTGCAACGTTACAAAGGGTTGGGGGAAATGAACCCCGAACAGTTGTGGACTACCACGATGGATCCCGCCTTCCGCGTGTTGCGCCAGGTAACTATCGAAAACGCCGCCGAAGCCGACCGTATCTTCTCCATGTTAATGGGAGACGAAGTGCCGCCGCGCCGTGAATTTATCGAAACACATGCTAAATACGCCAAAATAGATGCATAAATACTGGCTGTTCACCCTATCTGTTTTATGGACGCCTGTGACGCTCCATGTCCGGGCGCAGCCGGCAGACCGGGAATTGCCGTATCCTGCAGACAGTTTATATACCAGCATGGCGCTGGACAATGGCGATGAACCCGCCCCGCCGGCAGCAGACCCGTGCGATGCCATTGCACCGGTACCTGTCGCTATGGCGGAAGAGGCCTTTCCCGCTCATTCGCTCTATAAAATCTGGACAGGCGAAAAAGTCAATCCCTACGACATACGGCTGGTAGATATGCCGGATACGGTGGCTATCGACCTCTCCGGCTATTGTCACCCGGTAAACAACCGCGTTACGTCCCACTTCGGCTTCCGCAAATGGCGGCATCACTATGGCATCGACCTGCGATTAAGGCGCGGCGACCCGGTGCTTTGCGCCTTTGACGGGAAAGTACGCATTGCCCGGCGCAACAGGACATACGGCTACTATGTAGTCGTGCGGCATTACAACGGTCTGGAAACCGTTTACGCACACCTGAGCAAACTGCTGGTAACGCCCGACCAGCCGCTGAAAGCCGGCGAACCTGTCGGCTGGGGCGGCAGCACAGGCCGCTCGACAGGGCCGCACCTGCATTATGAACTCCGTTATCTCGGGGTAGCTATCAACCCGACAGCCATCATCGACTTCGAGCAGTGTACCACCTTTAGCGATACCCTTTACCTTTCCGCGCAACATTTCGATTATATCAAAGAAATTGAAAGGATACGCGTCTGGACGGTGCGCCAGGGCGATACTTTGGGACGTATTGCCCAAAAAACCGGCATCTCCATCAGCCGGCTGTGCCGTTTAAATAAAATCTCCCGGAAAAGTATTTTGCGCATAGGGCAGAAAATACGATACACTTAGAAGAGGTATGAGGTGACGGGACGACTGCCAAAATATCATGCAGGACGATTTCCGCAAGCGCGGGAAACGTAAAACAACCCTTCGGGGAGGTTGCCACACGTGTTGCAACCGTCCCGAAGGGCTCGGCGGAGGAAAAACACTTTGTAGGATATGACGCCGCATAGTATGGCGTCATAACATACCTTGTGGGATATGACGCCGCATAGTATGACGTCATAACATACCTTGTAGGATATGACGCCGCATAGTATGGCGTCATAAAATACTTAGTGGGATTTGACGCAGTATCATGGGGCATCATATCTTACAAGGGGAGATTTCGTGCCGCAGGGGTCGGCGGGGAAATTACACAATGTGGCAACCGCCCCCGAAGCCCTTCGGACGACTTGCGACACGTGTAGCAACCTTGCCGAAGCCCTTCGGACGACTTGCGACACGTGTAGCAACCTTGCCGAAGCCCTTCGGACGGCTTGTGACACGTGTAGTAAGTATGTCGTAGCCCTACGGGAGGGTTGCGCGATGAAAGCCTACAAGGGATATGGCGCAACGATTTTAGAAAGCAATATTTTTTGCTTCGTTAGATTAAATGATGTTTACAAAAATTACAATTGGCGAAAACAACGTATGAAACCCCAATCATTATCTTGGTCAATGGTTCGCCACATAGCGCAGTTGTGCTCGTTCTGGGTACCTGTTTGCAATCGCCAATTCAATTCGCTCAACGCAAGGTATGATGCATTGCCAACCCCCTTCATTGTTGTAGTTCCGTTCAGATGGTCACGAAATCCACACGGCAGCAGTGTGAAACCAAAATAATCTGAGCCGGGACCTTGCGAGCAACCGGCTACTCCTAACCATCCGGTAGTTGATTTTATTACGTTTATTGTAATGTCACTTGGGGCTATAGTGATAATTCGATTAACAGTAGGTACTTGCCAACCATTGGGACATATGTTCGAAGGAACGGCATCAGTGACATGCCACATTCTACCACATTTATTACATTCCGCAGTTGAATTTAATGGACACATAGTACCTGTATAATTATAATTTAAATTCTGTGCCAGCCACCAATTATTGTCGGGCATCATCACAATTCTATATATTTCATCATCGCGCGTATCTTTTATCCATGCTTCCCAATTCTGTGCGCCGGTTGTTCTGTGTCCGCAAAGATGCGTTTCATCCCGCAATAAATCGCTACCCGTATAAGCACAAAAGAAACTTGGGCATTCCGTTTTATCCGTTAAAGTTACCGCAGCTATCGTTAACGACGATGCAGGTAATGTGTTTCCCTCTACTGTCAGGGACGTTCCGTCTGTTGCCTTTAAAATAAACGGGGACGTTCCCTGCAACGTATACGTCCCGTTATTTGCTATAACAAATGGCGGACAATCGGAAGCATAGGCGCACCAGTTGAATTTGGTATTTGCCGGGATGTTCGTTAAGGCTACCGTTACGATTTGGCTATAACTGCCGCTGTTTCCCTGCAACCAGAAACCTTTGGTTGTTTCTGGCGCCACCGTTCCGGGTGAAGGATTGTCCACTGTAGCGCGTGCCCATGAGCCGGAGGGCTGGTTGTTTTCTATTTTGCGAAAATCCACCCACAGCCAGATTTTGGAATTATGGCAAGCGCCTTCGGGAATAGCATCCCATGATACGCGGAATTGCACGGCCGGCGCAGTGTAAGTCGCACTGAGCAATTCGATGTTAATGTGGCTTTGTGCAAACGCAGAAAAGCCTAATCCCATAAGGGGAAGAATGGGAAGAAGAAGTTTTTTCATAATTGT
>JAIROQ010000021.1 GCA_031257455.1 Prevotellaceae bacterium
CTAACCGTTACTGCAAAAAGGTGTATTATCGCCACTGCCTTATTCTTTCTTTGGGTAATAGCAGGCTTTGCGCAGATGCCTTCCCTCTCTTCGGTGAATGTACGGCCGATTACCGCCGACTATGCCGCCGCGACCCCGACCGTGACCTTTGAGGTGTCCTGGCCGGACGACCGGAATAACAACCAACGCTCCAAAGTGTGGCTGCTCGTGGATTACCGGCGGATAAAGGATAACGCATACGCGCCCGGCTGGTCGCGGGCGGAAATTACCGTACCGGCTGAAGCCATTACCACCACCGCCGGTACGGTGTCGCGCGAAGACGGCAATACCAGCGGCTTCTGGTTGCAGGGAACGGAAAGTGCCTTTACCGCCACCGTCACCGTGCCGGTAACGGTAGATTTGGACGGCTATGCCCCGCAGTTCGGCTGGTGCGGCTGGGCGATCGACCGGCCGCCCGTAGCGGAACTGCAGGAAAATGGCGCTTACAAGCTGTACGGCACGTCGCCCTTCTGGGTAAACGGCGAATGGTTGGATCCAGGGGTGAATACCTATGGGCCGAAGAAATGTATTACTTCCTTTACCGACGCTACCCTGAACCCGGCGGCTGTTTTGCCCATGCCAACCAACCTTGCGCTCAGTTCCGCCACTGTCTGTGCCGGCCAATCGGCGACGCTCACGGCGTCGGCTGAGGGCGAATACTTGGTGTATACGATTGCCGACGACGCATGGGAGTGGGAGGACGGACTTTGGCATGAGACGACGGGCTTTGTCGTAACCCCTGCGACTACGACGGCCTATACATTAGTAGTAAGGAATGCGGCGGGTTGCATGGACACCTTAACCGGCGCCGCGACCGTTACCGTGAACCCCGTGCCGGAAATCCTGGCGGTTTCTTCGCCCGTCATCTGCACCTACACTGACGTTACCCTGACCGCTACCATGGGCAGCGGCACGACTTCCGCCATGACCTATACCGGTAATCTCGGCGAATACCCCTTCACCCTCTACACTAATTCCTTTACCATCGGCGTGGGTATTACCACGACTTATACGGTTACCGCCATGAATGAATACGGCTGTGAGAGCGCCCTGTCCACGGGGACAGTAACCGTACTTCCCACTATCCAACAAGGCAAACCTGAAGACAGGTCTGTCTGCTCCGGCGCCTCCGTGGTCTTTGATTTGGCGGAAGCCACCGGTGGCAGAGGAAGCTTCACTTACCAGTGGGAACAAACGGTTGAGAGCGTTGACTGGAATTCTACATGGGGTCCGGCGGAAGGTGAAAATACCGGCGCGACCTACACCACGCCCCCCCTCACCCAAGGGATGTACTACCGCCGCATAGCGATGAACGACGAATGCGGTACGTACACGCCCGGACAGCCTACTATAATTTTTGTGCACCCCAATCCGGAAATCCTTTCCCTTACCGACAGCCCCGACGCGGTCTGCGCCGGCGAAAGCGCGACCCTCACGGCATCGGCTAACTCCGGCAACGGCAACCCGGCCTCCTACAGCCTGAACGGCGAAACCTGGCAACCGGAGGCAGTGTTTGAGGTAACCCCGCCGGCCTCGACAACCTATACCTTATATGTAAAGAACGACTCCGGCTGCACGGCCAGCTTGGACAATGCCGCAACGGTTACCGTAAACGACCCCATTATCCTTGCTTCCGGCAACGACAGCCAGACGATTGCTTTAGGTGACGCCATTACCCAGATACAGTATACCATCACGAATGCTTCCGCGACCGCTACCGGGTTGCCGGACGGCGTGTCCGGCGCATGGGCATCTGATGTATATATGATAAGCGGTACGCCCACAAGCACCGGTACATATAATTATACCGTAACGACTACCAACGATAAAGGTTGCGCCAATACTGCCATCGGTAAGATTATCGTAGTTCCCTTGCCGCCTAATTCTATCGGTAATACATGGTCTTGCGGGACACAAATATGGTCAGGAGCTTTGCGTAATCCGGCGGGTTGCACTGCTACGTCAACCTTGTCCTCTTCTACACCACCAGCTCAATATTATGATCGTGGTACGTCTTATGGATACTACTATAATTGGACATGTGTAAACAAAAATGCCACGACCTTATGCCCCTCGCAATGGTGGCGTGTTCCGACACAGAGCGACTTTAATACGCTTGTATCGTGTGCCAAAGGGAATAATAATGCCGCTGGTGCTACGTTGATGAATGCTTGGGGGGCTACGGGCGGCATCAGCGGAAGTACCGTTAACAATCCTTCTAACGGTTACTTATGGTCAAGCATGGGGAACACAGGTCTGGGCAACGCAAACAACTTGTTCTACAATGAAAATCAAGCGTACGTGAGCAGCTTCCTCTTGACAAACGGGTTCCAGGTGCGGTGCGTCACGGTAGTCGCAGGAAAGATTTAAGGATTGGCTTGCGCAGCAAAAAAATCGCCGGTGCAGAAATGTACCGGCGGTTTTTTTTAGTGGAGAGTGGAGAATAAGGCTGCGCCATTGTCCGTAGGACAAACATAGCAATAGAAAAATACCTCCATCACATCAGCTTGTCCGTAGGACATGCATCCCTTGCGGGGCTTTTTAGTTGAAAGTTGAAAGTTGAAAGTTGAAAATGTTTTTTAGTTATGAGGTATGAATTATGAATTATGAGTCGCGACAAGCGCAGTGGCGTGAGCCAAAATAGTCAATAGTCAATAAAAAAATAGTCAATAAAAATAGTCAATAGCTAAATCTGTAAATCTGTAAATTCTTTTGGCGTTAGCCAATCTTTAAATCTTTAAATTTTTAAATCTTTAAATTGGCGTCAGCCCAATTAGTCACATTAGCACATTAAACAATTAGCACATTAAAAAGTATTATCTTTGCACTATGAAAATTGCCACGCTGGATTTAGGACACCAACCGCTTTTCCTTGCGCCGATGGACGAAGTAACAGACCCTTCGTTCCGGTATGTTTGTAAACTGTATGGCGCAGACATGATGTTTACGGAATTTATTTCGTCAGACGGGCTTATCCGCGATGTGGAAAAGACGGTGCAGCGGCTCGCTATATACGACTATGAACGGCCTATCGGCATTCAGCTTTACGGTCACCTGACGGATGCGATGGTGGCTTCGGCACGCATTGTGGCGCAGGCCCGCCCGGATGTGATTGACCTCAACTTCGGCTGCCCGATGAAGAAAATCGCTAATCGCGGCGCGGGCGCAGGCATGATGCTCGAACCGGAAAAAATGGTGGAAATGACACGGCAGATTGTACGCGCCGTAAATATTCCCGTAACCGTAAAAACCCGGCTGGGCTGGGATGATACGCATAAAAATATCCTCGCCCTCGCGGAACAGTTGCAGGATGTCGGCATTGCCGCAATCACGGTACATGGCCGCACGCGCGCCCAGATGTACAAAGGGGAAGCGGACTGGACGCTCATCGGCGAATTGAAAAAGAACCCGCGCCTGCACATACCGGTGATAGGCAATGGCAATGCCGATACGCCGGTCACCATAAAAACGCTGTTCGACCGCTACGGCGTGGACGGTATTATGATTGGCCGCGCCACCTACGGGCATCCATGGATTTTCCGGGAAGCGAAACATTATTTGCAAACGGGAAAACTGTTGCCCGAGATGAGCGTAAAAGAACGGGTGGCGCTGGCGAAACTGCACCTGCAAAAGTCCATCGAGTTCAAGGGCGATTATGCGGGCATTCTGGAATTGCGCCGCCACTTGAGTAATTACTTCAAAAACTTGAAGAATTTTAAGGAAACACGTTTGAAAATGGTTACGTCCGGCAACGTAAACGAACTTATGCAACTGCTGGACTACATCGGGGAACGGTGGGGAGAAGTATGAATTAGGAGCGATTTACAGATTTACGGATTTACAGATTTACAGATTTAGCTTACGCCGGTGCGCTTGTCGCGACTTACGACTTACGACTTATGACTTATGACTTACGACTTATGACTTACGACTAAAAGACATTTTCAACTTTCAACTCTCCACTTTCAACTAAAAAGAAATATGCTGGACAATGATATAAAATATCTCACGGGAGTAGGTCCTAAACGCGCAGAGATACTGTTTAAGGAGCTTGGGATTGCTACGTTTGAGGATTTGCTTTATACTTTTCCGTTCCGGTATATTGACCGCACGAAATTTTATTCTATCCGCGAACTGACGCCTGATTTGCCCTATATCCAGTTGCGCGGGAAAATTATCCGCTTTCAGGAAGTAAGCTACGGCAAGCGGCAAAAACGTTACATCGCTTATTTCTCGGACGGTTCCGGCGTTATTGAACTGGTGTTTTTCCAGGGACTAAAATGGATTCAGGAGAAACTGAAAGCCGGCGTGGAATATATTGTATTCGGGAAACCCACTGTTTTCAACGGGAAGCTCAATCTGGTGCATCCCGAAGTGGACGAGCCGCAAGCCGACAGCCATGCCTTGCCGTCCGCGCTGCAGGGCGTGTATAGCAGCACGGAAGTATTGCAGAATAACGGGCTCGGGCAACGCGCTTTCCTGCGCCTGCAATCCAACCTGCTCAATGCCGTACTGGATAAAATCACCGAAAACCTTCCCGGATACCTCCTCCGGCAATACAACCTGATGCCGTTGCGCGAGGCGCTGTTCAACATTCATTTCCCGCAAAGCGCCGAACGCTTGCTGCAGGCGCAATACCGCCTGAAATTTGAAGAACTGCTCTACCTTCACTTAGGCTTGCTGCAGGTGCGCAACAACCGTAAGGAAACTTCGCGCGGCTTTATTTTCAATACGGTCGGCGAACATTTCAACGACTGTTACCGGCGGTTGCCGTTTGCGCTCACGAATGCCCAAAAGCGCGTCATCAAAGAAATACGGCGGGATATGGCTACCGGCAAACAAATGAACCGCCTGCTGCAGGGCGATGTGGGAAGCGGGAAAACATTGGCAGCATTGCTCTGTATGCTCATTGCCGCCGACAACGGCTATCAATCCTGCATCATGACGCCGACAGAAATCCTTGCACAGCAACACTTGGAAAGCATTCAAGGTTTTTTGCAGGACAGCGCCATAAATGTCGGCTTGCTCACCGGCTCCACCAAAAAGAAAGAACGCCGGGTTTTGCATGAGCAACTGCTTGACGGCTCGCTGCACCTCCTCATCGGGACGCATGCCCTGATTGAAGACGCAGTACAGTTCAAAAATCTCGGCTTCGTGGTCATTGACGAACAACACCGCTTTGGCGTGGAACAGCGCGCCCGCCTGTGGAGTAAAAACACCCAGCCGCCCCATGTACTGGTGATGACCGCTACGCCCATTCCCCGCACGCTGGCGATGACGCTCTACGGCGACCTCGATGTATCGACTATTGATGAACTGCCGCCCGGACGGCAACCCATCAAAACGATACACTTCAACGACAGCCAGCGGCTGCGCGTCTTCGGATTTATGAAAGAACAGATAAAAGCCGGCCGGCAAATCTATGTCGTCTATCCCCTCATCAAAGAATCGGAAAAGATGGATTTCAAAAATCTGGAAGACGGCTACGAAAGCATCACACGCGCTTTCCCGCTGCCCGAATACATTACGGCAATCGTACACGGGCAAATGCCCGCCGAAAATAAAAACTTCGAGATGCAGCGGTTCGTCAAGGGCGAAGCGCATATCATGGTGGCGACTTCGGTCATTGAAGTGGGCGTGAATGTGCCGAATGCTACGGTTATGGTGATTGAAAGCGCCGAGCGGTTCGGGCTGTCGCAGCTGCACCAGCTGCGCGGACGCGTGGGGCGCGGCGCAGAACAGTCCTACTGTATCCTGATGACCGACCACAAACTGTCTGCCGAAACACGCAAACGCATGCAGTTAATGGTAGCCACCAATGACGGTTTCAAGATTGCCGAAGCCGACCTGCAACTGCGCGGGCCGGGCGACCTCGAAGGTACGCAACAAAGCGGAATGGCATTCCATTTACGTATCACCGATCTGGCAAAAGACAGCAAACTATTGGAATTTACTCGTAACTTAGCGGAAAAAATCTTGGAGAATGACCCCCTTTTGTCACATGAAAATAATGAACGGCTACTCGCCCGCCTGAATCAACTGCACAATAAGAGCAAAGACTATAGCGTGATTAGTTAGGAAGTAGGAGGTATGAGGTAGAATGGAGAGTGGAGAATGGAGAATGGAGAATTGGCTGGCGCGTCAGCAAATCAGAAATCAGAAATTAGAAATCAGAAATGAACAACGAACAGAAATATCATCCGCATTTCTCCTCCCATTTCGGGAAATGGGGAACTTGTTTGCTTATTGTGTTGCTTACGGCAAACATTGTTTCCGCGCAGCAAGACACTGCCTGTATGCCGGTACGTGAATTTACCGCCGACCAGTTGCCCTTCCATGAAAGCGAACGGCTGACCATTGTCGCCAACTATAAATGGGGAATTATCAATACAGACGTGGGCGAGGCAACAATGATGCTGACCAAAGAAAAATTCCGCGATACCACGTACTTTTATGCGCGGGCGTATGCCAAAACATACCGGTTTTACGATAATTTCTTCATGGTGCGGGACGTGTACGAAGCGCGTTTCATGGCCTCCGACCTGCGTCCGCTGTACTTCCACCGCAACATCAACGAAGGGGGATATACCATAAAAAATACCTACGTCTTTAATAATACCGATTATGCCATCTATGCGTCCGTGCAGCGGAAAACAGGCCCCGCCAAAGACACGGTATTACCGGGAAAATCATGCACCTTTGATTTCGTGAGCCTGTTCTACAATTCCCGCAATCTGGATTTCGACCATTACCACAAAGACCAGATAATCCCCATATCTTTTGCGGTGGACGAAGAACTGTTCCATATCTATTACCGTTATCTCGGGAAGGAAGTGAAAAAAATCAGCGGACTGGGGACATTCAATTGTATAAAAATCGCCGCCAAGCCGGTGGCAGGCGAAGTATTTGACGGGAAAAACGAAATATCCATTTGGATATCCGATGACAAAAATCATATACCCCTCCTGATTGAAACGCCCATAGTTGTAGGGAAAGTCTCGGCTCGCCTGAGCAAATACGCCAACCTGAAACACCCCCTAAGCAGTAAAATTGACTAATTGATTTGAAGATTTGGAAATGTGCTAATGTGCTAATGTGACTAATT
>JAIROQ010000106.1 GCA_031257455.1 Prevotellaceae bacterium
CGGCTCACTATCCACTTCTACGACCAGGGGAGTAAGAAGTCGAAGGCCAAGCCCAAAGGGCAGCACTGCGCGGAAATAAAGTGGGGCATCCTCCCTGCGCCGCCCGCGTCGGTGAACGACCTCGCGCACTCGGACGTTGACACCCACACGCCCTTCACCCTCGAATTTGACGAGTCGCAACGCGGCAGCACCGTGTATTTCTGCCTCCGCTGGGAAAACACCACCGGCCAGAAAGGGCCGTGGAGCGAAATCATGAGCGCGATTATTCCATAGTAGCAGTATGCAGTAGCAGTTGGCAGTGGCAGCATAAAAACAATTAAAAAAAAATAGTATGAAAAAAACATTTTTATCAGTCATTTTTTTAACAGGGTGTTACATTATCATGACAGGACAGAATATTAATCAAAACACTGTTGTTATTCAACAAAACACTACGCCCGTTGTAATAGAAAAACCGGTTTATATCGAAAGGTACAGGACTGTTTACAAAGACAGGCCGCAGCCCAAAAGAATAGCGAAAAAACTGCCTGCCCCAATACATTTATTAGGGTATTTATGGGTATATCCTGAAGATTTGGGAAATTTCAAACAGCATCCGGTTGCTGTTATTAGCGCTATTAACAAACAGGGTCTTCACGGACACCGCAACTGGCGGATACCTACCCCGGATGAACTGGCCTTGCTCGAAGCCAATGCCGGTAAAGTGGGCCTGGGCGATGACATTTATATGGCCACCGACCATTCAAACGGCGTGCTGCGCTTAGTGGCCAGGGAAGACACATCCGAAGAAAGAGCAGAAAAACTGGGCGGCGTTTTAATTAATGGGGTGATTTGGGCAAAGAAGAATGTTGGAGCTGCCGATGAAAACGGCGGAGGTAGCAAAATGCCCTTTGATCGAGCCTATACTGCTTGCCCGACTGGATGGAGGTTACCTACCTTGGCTGAATTTCGGTCCCTTTTGGGTACGGGTTACTATCATAAGCCGCCAAATCTTATTGTAAGTGGCAACGTTAAACTGGCTCTGCCCGCTAACTTCGAATATAGCTGCGGAATCGGTTGTGGGGGGTGGACCGGCTATCGTTACTGGACCCAGACTTATGACCGGCCAAACAATTACTACTACGTGCAGACCGCCGATGATGAAAACTTGAACGTGCGCTACGCAGTGGCTGACGCGCACGCCGAACTACGCGTCCGTTGCGTGCTGGCAGAGTAGCAATTGAAATAAAAACCGAACGCCTGCGTGGTTGCCATGTGGGGGTACAAAAGCGGTAGTAAAGACAATTATTATGTAAAATTCAAAGTATTCAAATGTCCTTGATGAGTGATTTAAGACAAGATATTTTCACAGAAGGTTTTATTGGGCTTCGGCTCTTTTGTGTGAGCCCCTGCGCCAATTTGATTATTTTAAAAGTTTTAAAATATAATACTATTGAATGGCCTAACGGGGCTGATTATGCACCGGAGTACCTATATAACATAGGTGCATAACATTTCTTCTTTTCGGACGGAATTAAGAACTAAGAATTAAAATCGTAAATCGCCCGCCGCAAGGTGGGCGGTTTTGTTATTGAATGGAGAGTGGAGAGTGGAGAATGGAGAGTGGAGACAAGCGCAGTGGCGTAAGCCAAAATAGTCAATAGTCAATAATTAAATAGTCAATAGCTAAATCCGTCAATCTGTCAATGGTCACTCCCATTCTTAATCGTTTTACCATGCATAGAGCGGGCGGTTGGCCATAAGTTCATAGACTTCATGGCGAACGGTAGCAATTGTTTTTTCATCCGCTGCATTTGACAGGGTTTTGTCGAGGAGTTTCACTATCGGCTGCATGTCCTGCTCTACCAGCCCGCGCGTGGTAACCGCCGGCGTGCCTACGCGAATACCGGACGCCTGAAACGGCGAACGCGTGTCAAACGGCACCATATTTTTATTCACTGTAATGCCGGCCTGTACCAATATATTCTCGGCTTGTTTGCCGGTGAGTTCGGGGAATTTGCTGCGCAGGTCAATCAGTAATAAATGGTTGTCCGTGCCACCGGAGAAAATCTTGTATCCCGCCGCTGTAAAGGCATTGGCCATTGCCGTTGCGTTTTTCTTTACCTGCAACTGGTAGTCCTTGTATTCGGGTTGCAATGCTTCATAAAAGGCCACCGCCTTTGCCGCAATCACATGTTCCAGCGGGCCGCCCTGTATGCCGGGAAATACGCTCGAATTAAGCATGGCCGACAGCATTTTCGTTTCCCCTTTGGGCGTTTGTATTCCCCATGGATTTTCAAAATCTTTTCCCATCAGAATGACGCCGCCGCGGGGACCGCGCAAAGTTTTGTGCGTAGTAGAGGTTACAATATGCGCATGAAGCACGGGATTATTCAGCAATCCCGCCGCAATCAACCCGGCAGGGTGCGCCATATCCACCATAAAAATAGCGCCGATTTTGTCGGCAACAGCGCGTATCCTTGCGTAATCCCAATCGCGGGAATAGGCGGAAGCCCCGCCCACAATGAGTTTTGGGCGATATTTCAAGGCATTTTTTTCCAACTGGTCGTAATCTACCAATCCGGTATCTTCCCTCACGTTATAGGAAACGGCTTTGTATAAAATGCCCGACACGTTCACCGGCGAGCCGTGCGAGAGGTGTCCGCCATGCGCCAAATTCAGTCCCATGAACGTGTCGCCGGGACGAAGGCAGGCCATGAACACCGCCATGTTGGCTTGTGCGCCGGAGTGCGGCTGCACATTGGCATACACCGCGCCAAACAACCGGCACAAGCGGTCGATGGCTAACTGTTCGCTTTGGTCAACGACTTCGCAACCGCCATAGTAGCGGGCGCCGGGATAGCCTTCGGCATATTTGTTGGTAAGCACAGAACCCATAGCCTCCAACACTTGCGGGCTTACAAAATTTTCGGAAGCAATCAACTCTATGCCGTGTGTCTGGCGTTGTTCTTCCTTTTTGATAAGTTCGAATAATTGTGTGTCGCGTTTCATTATTCTTAATTCTTAATTCCTAATTCTTAATTCTATTTGACCCGTTCGGAATATTCGCGGCTGCGGGTATCTATTTTGATGCGGTCGCCCTGATTGACGAACAGCGGAACCATAATCTCCGCGCCGGTTTCCACCGTTACGGACTTCTGCGCATTGGTCGAACCGGACGTATCGCCTTTGACAGCCGGCTCGGCATACGTTACTTCCAACTCCACAAAAGGCGGCAATTCGCACGATAATACGCGCTCGTCATCGGCATGGAACATCATTTCCACATATTGCCCTTCTTTCATCAGGTCGGCGTTGTCCACCATGTCTTCGTACAGATCTATCTGTTCAAATGTTTCATTGTGCATGAAGTGGAAACCGCTTTCATCCTTGTAGAGGAATTGGTAGGGACGGCGTTCGATGCGTACGAGGTCAATCTTTTCGCCGGCATTAAAGGTATTTTCCAGGATGCGCCCGTTTTCGAGGTTGCGCATTTTCACTTTTACAAATGCGCCGCCCTTGCCGGGTTTTACATGCTGAAACCAAACGATAGCGCAGGGTTTGCCATTGTATTCGATACATAATCCGTTTTTGAAATCTGCTGTTGTTGCCATGAATTTTATGTGCTAATTTGAATATAAAAAATTTTCATCTTTCGCAAAGGTACAAAATTTTG
>JAIROQ010000178.1 GCA_031257455.1 Prevotellaceae bacterium
AGGCGGCGTCTTCGCTTGTTAATTCATTGACGCCGCCCGCTTCATAAAGGGTAATTTCTATTTTTTTTTCCTCCATTTTTTCTGTAATTAATGATTAGCATGCAAAGATAAGGAAATAAAAAAATGTATGAATAAAAAAATGTAATTATATAATCGGTAGCTGAAAGTAAGCCGAAGCCCTTCGGGGACGTTTGCGGCACGTGCCGCAAGTATGCCGTAACCCTGCGGGGCGTTTGCGACACGTGTTGCAACTGCCAAACCAGTTTGCGGGAGGGTTGCGCGATGAAACCTTATACGGGACACGGCGCAACAAGGGGGGCGTTTGGTAAAAACGCCTTGCTTGAATAGGTTATTTTATTATATTTTTTACATCATTTTATTTATTAATTGCAACACCAGCATGCATAGCGATTTTCATTACTATCATATCCAAACGCATAGTATTTGTATAGTCTTTCCGTGCACATGGTCTGGCACCTTATGGTAGTGACATACGTAGCTACGTACGTACCTGTGTATTGGCAATTCACATTCTCTGTGGCTAGACAAGCAGCGTTACACTGGGCATTAGTATATGTTCCGTGTGAACCCTGTATCACCACCCCACATTGGTTTCGCTGTTGCACATAAGCGGTATTGCAAGCTCCCGTGCAGGCGCCGTCATTTGTGGTATAAGTTCCAGTCGTGGTACATGCGCCGCTGCAATTTGTAGTGCCGTAGGCGCAACAGTTCAGCAGTCCCGCAGCTTCGCCGTTCTTGCCGCACAGCGCGCCCGGGCAACCGGTGGCGTCTGTGAGGGCGGTTATCGTGCCGCCGGTAAAAGTATTGGCGTTTACTTCGGTAGTGCCGGATGAAGTAGTAATAATAAACGGCGGCGAGCCCCTCAACACATAGCCGCCGCTGCTGTTGTCTATGGCATTGGGCGGGTAGTCGCTACCGTAGGCGCACCAGTTAAAATTACCGGTGGCATTGCTCAGGGTAGCGGTTACAGTCGAGGGATTGGTCGTTACATAAAAGCCGCGTCCGTTGAGCGTAGCTACATCAATGCTGCCGGCAGTAGCCGCAGCTCCGCTGATAACGGCTTTGGCAAATGTGCCGGACGATGTGCCGGTAATGGGGCACAAGTCCACCCACACCCACACGCGGTTATTGGCGGCCGTACCCCATGACACGCGGAAAGATACTGTTTTTGTGCCGTAGTTTACGCCCAGCGGCGTAACGGTTACGGCGGCGCTTGCGGTGATGCTGGCAAGCAGGGCGAAAAGAAAGAGAATTTTTTTCATAACTATTTTTTTAATTTATTTCTAATTGTGGCGTCAGCCAATTCTTAATTCCTAATTCTATATTCTCAAAGCCCCGTAGGGGCTGCCTGTGAATAACCCCGTGCGCAAGCGCGGGGGTACAAGGCATCCCCCTGCCTTTCGCGCGGCGCACGTACCTTCCACGATGCACCAGCATTGCGCCGAGCGATGTGCAGGGCGGGGCATCGTGCTTCCCCGAGCTGCGTTCTGCGGAGCCTGCCCCGAGTGTAGCGTGGGGGCTGCACTTGCCCGGGGTTATTCACATTGCGCCCCTGCGGGGCTTGAGCGTCATTGTTCACTGTTCATCTGTATACCGGAACATGGCAGACGCCGCCGGCGCGTCATCGCCGGTGTAGTACACATATGGCACAGCATTGTTCGCTGTTTGTTTTTGTGTCGCGCAACTTGCCGCCAATAGCAACAAGCATAAGAAAAGAAGAATTTTTTTCATAACATGTAATTTTTAATTGTTTTTATTTTTGTAGCATCAGGGTTGTTATCAAACACAAACTTTTTTTACATAAACAACCCCCTGCTACGATTTTTTATTCGTTGCCATTTATTGTAGAAATTAAGTTCTACAATTTATTTCTTCAACTTTTATTGTGATTTTTTCCTTATTCTACAAAAAACAAGAGAGAAAGTAGATACTACACTTACTGCTGTTCGAGGTCGACGAAAACCCACATATTGAATAAGCATAGCATTCCACCTCCACTCTTGAGGCGTGTGCCTTACTTATATTCTCAATATGTTGAAATTTTCGTCGTCTCGAACTGTTCGCAGAATAAAAGTTAAAGCGATATATTTTTAATATATCAAATTCAATACGTCAAAGAAGCATATTAATGGCACAAATATAAAACAATATTTTTTATTTACAAATACTTTTTGCGATTTTTTTATTTAACGGCGCACTAATTCTTAATTCTCCTGTCCAGCCTAAGCTGCCTGCGTTGGGGAGCAGATTTCTCCACTCCGCGCACTCATTCTTCGTGCGCTCCGGTCGAAATGACGGCTTAGTGGAAAGTGGAGAGTGGAGAATTGAAAATGGCGACAGGCGCAGTGGCGTAAGCCAAATCCGTAAATCCGTAAATCCGTAAATCTTTCCTACCTTATTATCTTATTCCATATTTAATAAGGTAATAAGGTTTGGGGGCGTGTTGTTCAACGGCTACTAAGGTTGTTTTGTCCGGAAAATAAGGTGGAAATAAGGTTTCTTTTTTAGTTGAAAGTGGAGAGTTGAAAGTTGAAAATGTATTTTAGTTGTAAGTCATAAGTCGCGGCAAGTGCAGTGGCGTCAGCTATTCAAAACTCAAAATTGCTGGCGCGTCCGCCCAATTAGTCACATTAGCACATTATATCGTAAATCTATAAATAGCGTAACACTTCGTAAATCGAACAATAGACCGTTGGCAAAATAGCGGGGAGTTCGTCCATGGACTTCCATTCGGCATGGGTGATGCCTTCGGCTGTTTGGGGTGTCGGCATTAACGAGCCGGTGTAGCGCATCGCATACCAGTCGGTACGCTTCAAGGTGGCGCATTCACTGTCGCAATAGATATGATAGGTAGCCGTAATCCGGTGGAATAACTGCAAACCGGTGATGCCGCATTCTTCCTCCACTTCGCGCAGCGCCGTTTCTTCGGGCAATTCACCGGCTTCGCGGTGTCCCTTCGGCAAGTCCCAACGATTATTGCGATAAATCATCAATACTTCCCCCGTAGGCTTACATACCAGGCCGCCTGCTGCTTCCACGTAAGTAAATGATTTTTTCACCTCCTCCAATAAGGCTTGGATATCATCCGAAATCAAGTACAATGCAGGCCACTGCGCCGTTTCCAAAAAAGCCGTTACCAATGCTGCTATATCCGATTTTTTTGTAACTTTGTGCATTATAGCATTAGCATCGGCTGCACTTTCCGTCCAGTTATCGGACAAGGCAAGCAAGCGGTCGTTGAAGAAAATTTTAATCATTTTTTACAAGTTTAGATTACAAAGATACTATGAATTTGACAGAAAAAATTATTGCCCGCGAACTTTTGCAGATAAATGCCGTTAAATTGAATATGGAAAAACCTTTCGTTTGGGCGTCCGGATGGCGTTCCCCGATTTATTGCGACAACCGTATCACTTTGTCGTATCCAAACGTCCGCAAACGTATTTACGAAAGTTTAACGGACATCGTGCAGGAAAAATTCAATACGGCCAACGTTATTGCAGGCGTTGCTACGGGCGCTATCGCACATGGCGTATTAGTTGCCGAGGCATTAGAAAAACCGTTTGTCTATGTCCGCCCGACCCCGAAAACACATGGCTTGGGCAACATTGTAGAAGGCCATTTGCCGGCAGGGAGTAAAGTGATTGTCATCGAAGACCTGATTTCGACCGGCGGCAGCAGCCTTGCAGCCGTTGATGCACTTCGCAAGGCCGGCGCAGACGTATTGGGAATGGCGGCTGTCTTCAGTTATGGATTTGATTTCTCGCGCCGCCGGTTTGAAAAATCCGACTGCATACTTTACACCCTCACCAATTATATCACGTTAATCGAGGAAGCCCTGGCCTGCGGATACATTGCTACACAAGACATGGAAACGCTCAAGCAATGGCGGGAGCATCCCGATGAATGGAAATAATTCACGATTGTCCCGATTAAAATTTCAAACCCCTTCCTATCATGAAAAAAATAGCAGTATTATCGGGCGCAGGCATCAGCGCCGAAAGCGGTATCAGCACTTTCCGCGACAGTGGCGGATTATGGGAACAATACCGCGTGGAAGACGTCGCCACCTATGACGGGTGGGTGCGCAACCGCGCATTGGTACAGGAATTCTATAACCAGCGGCGAAAACAACTGGCAAATGTAAAACCGAATGCGGGGCATTATGAACTGGTGCGGCTGGAACAGGCATACGAGGTACAGATTATCACGCAAAATGTCGATGATTTGCACGAACGCGCCGGCTCAAAAAATGTGTTGCACCTGCACGGCGAACTCAAGAAAGCACGCAGCACGGTAAATCCGGAATATATTGTAACTATTGACGGATGGGAACTCAATGAGCAGATGACCGACCCGCAAGGTGCGCCGTTGCGTCCGCACATTGTGTGGTTCGGGGAAGCGGTGCCGCTGATTGAAACCGCCGCACAAATAAGCGCTGCCGCCGATTTCTACATTGTGGTCGGCACTTCGCTGGTAGTTTATCCCGCCGCCGGACTGCTTCACTACGTACCGCCGTACGTACCGAAATACGTAGTAGATCCCCAGGAAGTACATGCCCCCGTATCGAACGTAAAATACATCAAAGAACCGGCCTCCACCGGGTTGAAGAAAGTCGTGGATGAATTGTTGGTCTTGGGTCGTAAGTCGGCTGACGCCGGTGCGCTTCCGCGACTAAATCACTAA
>JAIROQ010000018.1 GCA_031257455.1 Prevotellaceae bacterium
CGCAAAGCAGGATTAGAGCCGGCTACTGTACTTGGGCTACTGTGTTTATTCCAATAGGTCAATCCGGTTTGGTAATTCAAGTTCTGCCCCATCCACCAGCGGCCGCCTATCTTTACGGCAGTGTACATTTTTAAATCCCGCTCATCCACCAACGACACAAAGGTGGATGCGCTGTAGGTAGAAGGGAAAGCGGAAAACGTGTTTACCACCGGCGGCTGCGTAAAAGTACAATTGCCCTGCAATACCGGATTTCCAAAACCCAATAATCCTTTACAGCCCGTTTCATCGCTGATGTACACAGGCACTACGCCGGCATCGATTACCGATTGCACATTTACCGTTTTTCCCGGAACAGCATAAGTGTTTACGCCGGAAGCATCGGAAAGCACAAACGGCGGCGTACCGCCCAATGTTAATGTGCCGTTATTGTTGGAAAGCATTTTGGGCGGGGCGTCGCTACCGTAAACGCACCAGTTGAATTGGCCGGCAGGCGCGTTGCTTAATGTGGCGGTTACGGTCACAGGGCTGGCGGTCACATAAAAACCCCGCCCGTTTAAGTCGATTATGTTTCCGGCGGTAGGCGTAGCCCCGCTGATAACGGCTTTGGCAAATGTACCCGGCGATGTGCCGCTGACCGGACAGAAATCGACCCATATCCACACACGGTTATCAACGGGCGTATCTGTCCATGATACGTGAAAAGTTACTGTTTTTGTGCCGTAGTTTACGCCCAGCGGCGTAACGGTTACCGTTGCGCTTGCTTTAATGCTTGCAAGCAGGATAAAAAGAAAGAAAACTTTTTTCATGATTATTTTTTTTAGTTTGTTTATTCATTATTGTTGCCCGTGAGGGCATACCTATCAATAGAACAAAGCCTCTCAAATGCCTTTTTCCCCGTAGGGGATGCATGTCCTACGGACAAGCTCGTGTGATGGATGCGTTTTTCTATTGCTATGTTTGTCCTACGGACAATACACATTCATTATTCATTTTGTCGCGTCATTCCGAGCGGAGCGCCACCACGCCGTCATTCCGAGCGGAGCGGAGCGAAGTCGAGGAATCTGCTGCTACGTCCCACAGTCTGACCCAAACTCCCTGCGTTTTGGAGTAGATTTCTCCACTCCTTGTTCATACTATCATATAATGCCTCATGACATTGCTACAATGCCACGAGACATTGCTGTGATGCCACGAGACATTACTGCGATGCCACGAGACATTGCTATGATGCCACGAGACATTACTGCGATGCCACGAGACATTGCTACGATGCCACGAGACATTACTGAGATGCCACGAGACATTGCTGCGATGCCACGAGATATTGCTATGATGCCACGAGACATTACTACGATGCTACGAGACATTGCTGTGATGCCACGAGACATTACTGCGATGCCACGAGACATTGCTACGATGCCACGAGACATTGCTATGATGCCACGAGACATTTTTATAAAAACAGAGGTTAATTCAAAAAATATAACTATCTTTGCAGATATATTTTACATTTTTGCGGAAAATAATTACCTGAAAACAAAAAAACCATGGGAAGAACAATACCCAGAACAGACAGCCCCTTCATTGCCTTTGCACGCAACCTTTCGGACGAATGTACCGCTCACAAAACCGCATGGGATTTGGATGCGGACGATGTGGCCAACCTGCAATCATTAACAGCGCGGGCGGATGACGCCCTTACCGCCGCCCGCAATCCCGAAACGTCCAACCACCTCGCACGCATGAACAAGAAAATGGATTTCCTTGTGCTGCGGCAGTTTCTCCGGCCTTTCATAAAGAAGTTGGCGATTAATAAATCTATCAGTGACAATGCCCTTGTGGCCATGGGACTGCCCTCGCGTGAACACCACAGCCGCCTGCCGCTGCCGGCGCCTGCCGAAGCGCCCAAATTGAGCATCTATCAAAAATACCATCTCGAAATCAGGGTGGGCGTGAGTGTCCTTTCACATGACCATCCCACCGCATCGCTGACAGAAAAAGCGTATTATGGATTTGTCCTCCGCTACCGCCTGCAGGATGAAACCGAATGGCACGAAATCTACAGCACGCGGCTGCGCACCACCCTCCATTTTAACAGCGAGGACGAAGGAAAGCATGTTATCCTTACCGCGGCATGGATAAATCCGCGTATCCAGCACGGGCCATGGAGCAATGAAGTAACGTCCTTGATAAATTAGTTTTTACCGGCCTATTGTGCCTGTTCGTTTCCGGTTATGAAACCCTGTACTCAAACGCTGCGTTCTTCAATTCGTCATTTGCTTTCGCCACTTTTTTGGCCAAATCGTTTTTGAACAGTTGCATTTTTTTGAACAGTTCCGCATCGCCGGCCGCTAAAATTTGCGCCGCTAAAATTCCGGCATTATGTGCGCCGTCAAGCGCCACCGTAGCCACCGGAATACCGGACGGCATTTGCAGAATGGATAACACGCTGTCCCATCCGTCCATTGAATTGGAAGATTTGATGGGAACGCCAATGACGGGAACAGGCGTAAGGGCGGCAATGATACCGGGCAAATGAGCCGCTCCCCCGGCGCCGGCAATGGCCACCTTGACCCCGCGCGTATGCAGGTTTTTGGCAAACTCAACCACCAGCTCCGGCACGCGATGCGCCGAAAGGGCATTGATTTCAAAGGGAATTTGCAGTTCATTCAAAAATTTCGCCGCAGCCGACATCACCGGCAAATCGGACGTGCTGCCCATTATAATACTGACAAGTGGTTTCATTTTTTATGTTGCGTGTTTAATGGTTGATTTGATAAAGTTTTAGCAGTACAAAAATAATAACTATTTTTACACTTTAAAAATTTTTTATTAAAAATATCATGAAACGGGTAAAATTGCACGATAAAGAATTTGAAATCGCTATCCGGCACGACCAGATACAAACCGCTATCGGGGTAGTGGCGCAAAAGATACGGGAAGACATGAAAAACGAGGATATCCCCGTTTTCCTGAGCGTGCTGAACGGCTCGTTCATGTTTACTTCGGATTTGCTGAAGCAAATGGACTTTAACTGCGAAGTGTCGTTCATAAAATTGGCCTCCTACAGCGGCGTTTCTTCCACCGGAAAAGTGCAGGAACTTCTGGGACTGAATACCGATATACGCGGCCGCACGGTAATTATCGTGGAAGATATTGTGGATACCGGGCATACATTGGCGGAGCTGGTGGAGATATTGAAAAAACACCGGCCGAAACAAATCAAAGTGGCTACCTTCCTCCTGAAACCGGACGCATACGATAAAGACATACCCATCGATTATGCCGGCATGAATATCCCGAATGATTTCATTGTCGGGTACGGGTTGGATTATGACCAGCTGGGACGCAACCTCCGCAACATTTATAAAATCGTAAATTAACCATCTATAAAAAACGCTATGTTAAATATTGTTCTCTTTGGACCGCCGGGTGCGGGAAAAGGCACGGTCGCCAAAAAAGTCGTTCAACAGGAAAATTTAGTGCATCTGTCCACCGGCGATATGTTGCGCGAGGAAATAGAACGCGGCTCCGCGCCGGGCAAAGAAGCCGGGCAGCTGATTGCCCGGGGGCAGTTGGTACCGGACGAAACGGTTGTAGCGATGGTGCGCGAATTTGTAAAACGGAAAATGCCCTGCCGTGGTTTTATTTTCGATGGATTTCCGCGTACAACCGAACAGGCGAAAGAACTGGACGCCATAATGGCGGCGCAGGGAACGGCTATCACCATGATGATTGCGCTGGAGGTAAGCGAAGACGAAATTATCCGCCGGATGCTGAGCCGTGCAGCCATTGAAGGCCGTCCCGATGATACTATCGACATTATCAGTAAACGTATTGCCACGTATCATGAAAAAATAAAAATCACGAGCGACTATTATAAAGTGCAAAACAAATACTATACGGTCGATAGCAGCGCTACGCCTGAAAACACGTTGCAACAAATATTGTTAGTCGTAAGTCATAAGTCGTAAGTCGTAAGTCAGTGCGCTTGCCGCTATTCCTAATTCTTAATTTCTAATTCTTAATTCAAAAAAGTGGCTGCTTCCAATTTTATAGATTATGTGCGTTTGTTCTGCGCGTCCGGTGCGGGCGGGAAAGGGTCAATACACCTGCGCAGGGAAAAATATATACCCAAAGGCGGCCCGGACGGCGGAGACGGCGGACGCGGCGGACATATCATCCTGCGTGGAAATAAACAACTGTGGACGCTTATCCATTTGAAGTACCGCAAACATATCCGTGCGGAAGCCGGCGGTGCGGGAAGCGGTGCCTTATGCCACGGCTCCAACGGTAAAGACATCATCCTGGATGTACCGCTTGGAACGGTTGTCAAACGCGCCGGGACGGATGATATAATAGTCGAGATAACCGCCGACAGCGAAGAAAAAATACTGCTGCACGGCGGGCGCGGCGGCATGGGGAACGCCTGTTTTAAAACCGCGACCAACCAGACGCCGCGCTATGCACAACCGGGCGAATCCGGCGAAGAGAGTTGGTTTGTTTTTGAACTGAAATTATTGGCAGATGTGGGATTGGTCGGATTTCCCAATGCGGGAAAATCTACGTTGCTATCGGTTGTATCGGCTGCCAGGCCGAAGATTGCCGACTATGCCTTCACCACATTAGAGCCAAGTTTAGGCATCGTGGCATACCGCGATAATCAGTCATTCGTCATGGCGGATATCCCCGGGATTATTGAAGGCGCACACGAAGGTCGGGGACTGGGTTTGCGCTTCCTGCGCCACATTGAACGCAATGCCATGTTGCTGTTTCTTGTCCCTGCCGACAGCAGGGACATTGCTCATGAATATAAAATATTGTTAAATGAACTCCGCCAGTTCAATCCCGAATTGCTCGACAAACAACGGGTTTTAGCCATTTCCAAAAGCGACTTGCTGGATGAAGAGCTGGAAAAGGAAATTAAAAAATCACTGCCGAAAAAACTTCCGCATATCTTCATTTCTTCCATTACCGGCAAAAACATTTCGCCATTGAAAGACTTGCTGTGGGCGACACTGAATGAACCGGAATGATTACCTCGTGCAAAGGACGCCCGTTTAATACCGCTGTTTCGCCGCCCCATTCCGTAAATCCGCTTAATTCTTTTTTGCTATCTTTGTTAGGATTTAAAAAGCTCGTGTATGAAAAACATCTTTTTAATAGCCCTTGCAGCGCTATTTACCGCGCTGCCGGCATGGACGCAGAAAAATCAACCGGATATAACAGTGAAAAATTATACCACCGAATGGGAAAATGCCGACAGCTTATTAAAAGCCGGACAGCCGCGGTCGGCAACGGAAATTATTGATAAGATTTATGCTGCGGCGCAGCAGGAAAAGAATGTGCCGCAGTTTATCAAGGCCGTGATTTACCGCCTGCGGGTAAAAGACAGCTACGAAGAAGACGCGCTGGCCAAAAATATTATGGACACGGAAGCGCTGCTGCTTACCGCCGGTTTTCCTGCCAAAAATATTTTGCACACGATAGCCGCCGAATTGTACCGGACATATTACCAGCAAAACCGCCGGCAGTTCCATTCCCGCACGGCGCAGGCATTCGTTTCGGAGGAGGCGGGGGATACGCCGCCGGAAGACGTCCGTACGTTTGACCTGCGGCAGCTGGTAGCAAAATGCGTGGCGCATTGTTCGGCTTCGCTGGAAAGGCCGGAAGATTTGCAGGAAATCAATATCAATGCCTATGCCGCCATGCTGGACAAAGCGCCGGATTCGGAGCGTTACCGCCCTACATTATTTGATTTTTTGGCATTCCGCGCTGTGGCCTTTTATCAAATGGAGGAAGCCGGTTTGACGCAGCCGGCAGACCGGTTTGTAATCGACCGGGCGGAGTATTTCGCACCTGCCGCCGCGTTCGTGCAGCAGCCGCCGGCGACTGCGGACACCCTGTCGTTTCCATACCAATCGTTGCTATTGCTGCAAAAGATTATCGCCTTCCATTTGCCGGATACTGTGCCGGACGCATTGGTGGACGCCGATTTACAGCGGCTGGATTTTGTGCACCGGCAAAGCGTCCTGCCCGACAAGGACAGCCTGTACCTGTCGGCATTGCAGGCATTGGAAATGCAGTATGCCGATGCGCCGTGCTTGGCAGAGATTGCTTACCGCATGGCAAAACTGTGCAATAAGCAGGGCGATGCTTACCATCCTTTTACCAACCCCGCGCCGCAATGGAAGAAGAAGGATGCGGTAGCAATGATTGACCGTGCGGTAAGCCGTTTTCCGAAAAGTTTCGGCGCGAATAACTGCCTTGCCTTGAAAAATGATATCCTGCAGCCGGCGCTTTCTTTTTCGACCGATAAGGCGGTAGCGCCCGGCCGGCCGCTGCTCGTTAATGTGGCGTACCGGAATGTGCCGAAAATATATATTAAAATCGTAGCGCTGGATTTCAAAAAAGAATTGACGCGAACCAATGACGAAGACCGGCTGGCGGCGTATGCAGCGGCGGAAGCCGTGTACGCGGCGGCATTCGATTTACCCGATGACGGCGATTACCAAAGGCATGTAGCGGACTTGGCATTGCCGGCGTTGAACGAGGGGTACTATGCCCTGCTGGCTTCGCCGGAAGATAATTTTTCAAAAGACGCCATCCTTGTAACGGTAACGAACATTTGGGTAACGAACATCAGTTTTGTAGAAAAGGATAACCACGGGGAAGCAGTCGTGCAGCTGCTCGACCGGACAAGCGGGCAACCATTGAGCGGTGTAACCGCACAACGGTACACGCAAAAATATAATTACAATCAACGGCAATATGAAGTGCAATTCGGCGAAACGTACACCTCCGGCGCGGAAGGCCGGATCACATTGACCGGCGCGACCGAACAACGCCGCAATTCGTCTCTGTTTTTTACCAAAGGAAAAGACAGCTACGCCGGCGGGAACATCTATTTATACCGGTATGCCAACACGGACGCCCCGCAGTACCAAACCACCTTTTTTACCGACCGCGCCATTTACCGGCCGGGACAAACCGTCTATTTCAAGGGAGTCGTCTTGAAATGGGAAAACGAAAAACCTGCGGTAGCCGCCGGTTACCGGCAAACGGTTACGTTTTATAATGTCAATGGGGAAAAGGTTTCGGCGCTGGATGTTTTTTCCAATGAATTCGGCTCGTTTGCCGGCAGCTTTATTATTCCCGCCAACGGGCTGACGGGGCAAATGTATATAAACGCATCGGCGGCTACCGGCAAGGTTTATTTTCAGGTAGAGGAATACAAACGGCCAAAGTTTGAAGTAGGGTTCGATATAGCGGAAAACGAAGCAGCATACCGGCTGGGTGAAAAAATTACCCTGTCGGGAAAAGCAAAAACATACGCCGGCAGCGCAGTGAGCGATGCAAAAGTAACCTACCGCGTGGTACGCGAAGCCCGCTATCCGCTGTGGCGGTGGTGGTGGGGAACGCCGCCCTCTTCGCCGGAACAGGAAATCACGAACGGCGAAACCGTAACAAATACCGATGGCTCGTTTGAAGTTTCATTCACCGCCATTCCCGATGCCGGCGCGGACAAGCGGCAGCCGCCCGTATTTCATTACACGGTGTATGCAGCGGTGAGCGACATCAACGGCGAAACGCACGAAACCAAAACGACCGTGCCTGTGGGCTACCGGGCATTACTGCTTTCTTCCGGCTTGCCCGAAACAGTAAACCTGGAAGACCTGAAAGAAATAACCGTTACCGCTACCAATTTACAGGGAAAAGCCTTGCCCGTGAAAGGCACGCTGACCGTTTGGAAACTGCGCAGTCCCGGCCGCCTCCTCCAGCCCCGCCGCGGGGAACGCCCCGACAAGTTCCTCCTTTCCCGTGAGGAATTTGAGAAACTCTTCCCTTACGGCGTATATGATGACGAAGACCGCTTCGAGCAATGGGAGCGGGCGCAAGTGTTTTCGGCGGCGTTTGACACGAAAACCGCCATAGCCTGCGTCCTTCCGAAGGGGCGGCAATGGGCGGAGGGAAAGTACATGGTTACGCTTTCGGCAAAAGACCCCTATGGCGAAACGGTAGCGGACACGGCTGTTTTCACCGGCTTCCGAACAGACAGGGCGCAGGATACGGAAACGATGTTATTGGAAACATTAAATCACTCGGTGCAGCCGGGCGAAACGCTGAAAATCGTGGCGGGAAGCGCATACGACAGAGTAGAGGCATGGCTGGAAATCACCGGACACCAAGGCGCGGTACTGGAACAGCGGCGGCTTCAGTTTTCCGGCAACAAACAAACGATAGCCATTCCGGTTACCGAAGCGCATCGCGGCGGCTTGGGCGTGTCGCTGTTTTTTGTCCGGCACAATCGCGTGTACAGTCGGAATGAAACCGTACAAGCGCCGTTCGACAACAAAAAACTGACGCTCGAACTGGCTACTTTCCGCGACAAGTTGCAACCCGGACAGGAAGAGGAATGGCGTATCACGATTAAAGACAAGGCCGGCGATGCGGTAGCCGCCGAACTGTTGGCGTCCATGTACGACTCCTCGCTGGATGCGTTTGC
>JAIROQ010000034.1 GCA_031257455.1 Prevotellaceae bacterium
ATAGCAGCTTTGCCGCTGCCTGCCATTACCCTTGCTTCCGGCAGTACTGCCCAGACGGTAACCGCCGGCGATGCCATTACAGAGATACAATACACCACCTCTAATGCTTCCGGCGCTACCGCCACCGGTTTGCCGGACGGCGTTTCCGGCGCATGGGCTGCTGATGTATATACAATAAGCGGTACACCCACGATTAGCGGTACGTTTAATTATACCATTACGACTACTAACAGTATTGGTTGCGACAATGCTGCTGCTACCGGTACGATAACTGTTATTTACAATCACTTTATCAGCGGTACATGGTCTTGTGGGAGTCAGAGGTGGTCAGGGGCTTTGCGTACACCAATAGCTACTTGTGCCGCTACCACGTCCCTATCCACGGCAACAAACAACCCTCCTCCCCAATATTATGTCCGTGGTATGCCACATGGTTATTATTATAATTGGACTTGCGTTACGAACGATAATAATGAGGATTTGTTATGTCCATCGCCATGGCGGGTACCGCACTCATCCGACTTTGAAGAGCTAATGAAATGTACAACCGATAGTGCACTGATTAGTGATTGGGGCACCACCGGTGATGTGCGGGGGAGTTCCCTCCTGTTTACAGAGTATAGTTGTTGGTGGTCGCGTACCCCTCATCAGAACGGCGGTATATACTTTGCGATTAAGCTGCCGAACATCTACGGTTATTACGGAGCCAGTGAGGATATTGGTTTCCAATTGCGTTGCGTCCAGTATCCATAGGAATAACTTGAAATTTTAAGATTAAATATACATGAAAGACAACATAAAAATAATGCGGGAAAGGCAGGGCGTCAATGCAACCGGTAGGGTTTCATTGCGCAACCATTGAAGTTTCAGGTTGGAGGTTTAAAGTTTCAGGTTGGCACACTAAAAAAATCGCCGGTGCAGAAATGTAGCGGCGGTTTTTTTTAGTGGAGAATGGAGAGTGGAGAGTGGAAAATGGCGGCAGGCGCAGTGTCGAAAAGTCGAACATCGAGTATCGAGCATCGAAAAGTCGAACATCGAGTATCGAAAAGTCGAACATCGCAAAAAAATAATTATCTTTGCGGTGGATTTAATATATACATATTAATATATCACCAACTATGAATATTGTCAAAGGTACTTCTTTACTTTCTTTTTTATGGCGCGGGATGATTGCCTGTAGCCTTTTGTCGGCCTGCGGCGAAGAAGACGAAACAACTGCCTCTTCCGGCACATTGGCCATGCAGGGAACGGTTACGGCCAATATCCATGACTATGCCGTCAGAGGCGACACGCTTTTCCTCAAAGCCGAAGGCATTACAACTCCCGCAAAAGATAAAATCACTTACCAGTGGACTATCGCCGACCCCGCGTCCCTGTACGTTTGGGGGCAAGTAATCAAATATACCTTTCCTTCCGGCGCGGAAAATTCCGTCACGATTACGCTCTCGGGTACGGCAGACGGGTACTACGGTATCACGAGCGCCAAAACCATCACGCTTCTCGAAAATTCTTTCGAGCAAACGGTGAAAGGACTCTTTGAAGGCGCAAACACATTTGACGATACACGGGACGGGCAAACATACCGGTATGCACAAATCGGCCGCTACGACTGGATGACGCAAAATCTGAACTTCGCAGACGCCGGAAAGAGTTATAAAAACCAACGTGAATACGATATTATCTTCGGGCGGCTGTATTCATGGGACGAAGCAACGGGCGTCTGCCCAACGGGCTGGGAACTTCCCGACACCACCGCATGGAACGATTTAGGGCAAGCCTTGAACGATGGCGTTCCCGTTATCTTTGAAAGCTACTGGCCAAAGCTGGGAAGCTATGCGGCAGCCAATGCCGTGGTTAATGAAAAAAAGTTGTGGCCTTACGACCCCAATAATACGAAGGAAAACAAAAAAGGATGGAACGCATTGCCTGCCGGCGAATTTTCAGGCGGCATCTATACCGGCAACGGGCAGTACGGCCATTGGTGGAGCGCCACGCCTTATCCGTCTAAAACGGACTACGCCTATGCACGGTATATCGTATATAATAACGCCACCTTCTACTTTGTGGACAGGCATAAACAATCGCATCTCTCCGTACGGTGCGTACGCCTCTCCTCCCCTACTCCCTGACGGCTGTCTGCATCCCGTTTAATGCATCCCGCTTTGCGCAGCGCTCAAATATAGTATTCCGTCAAATCAATAATGCCTGCCCGGAGCGCATATTTTATTGCTTCGTGCATATTGTTTACCTCCAACTTGCGGAACATATTTCTGCGGTGGGTATTGATGGTATGAAAACTTAAATGCTGTTCCTGCGCAATTTCTTTGGTTGTTTTTCCCATTGCTATTTCGTGCAGCACCAAACGTTCGCTGGCGGTGAGTTTATCAGGCGTATCTTGCGACTGCACGTCCTCGCGAAGCGCCTGCATCGCGATGTCGCATAAATAAATTTCGCCGCGAACGGCACGTTCCAATGCGGTAATGATATCTTCTTTCGCATCGGTTTTCATCACCACGCCGAACAACTGCCCCGATAATAATACCTGTCGCAAAAAATATTTCGACAACTCATCGGAAAATAATAGCCACACCGAATGCGGATGCCGCTGTTTCATATTCAAGAGTTGCGAATCCGTAATATCGAACAGCGTATAATCCAATACCACCACCGCCTCCGGGTAGGTAATCAACTGTTCCGTCAATTCTGCGCGGGACGACACTTCCGATACCGTACCGGTCAAAGCCAACTGCCGCAACAAGGCCGCAACGCCTTGCCGGGTGATGTATTGATTATCGGCTAAAATAACAGGACACATAGCAAAAAGGAATTAAGAATTAAATAAAAATATTAGTGGTGCAAAAATACCATAAATGTGTTATTTTAACAAATAGGAAATTAAAAATACCACAAATGTGTTATTTTTTGGAACGAATAGATATAGTACCTTTGTGAATAATTTTTAAATAAAATATAAAATCATGGGAAAAATTTTCAAACAACTCACCGAATTAATAGGTAACACTCCGCTACTGGAACTGTCATCCTATGAAACATCAAAGGCTGCCGCCGCAAAGCTGATCGCTAAACTGGAATACTTTAATCCGGCAGGCAGCGTGAAAGACCGCATCGCACTGGCGATGATTGAAGACGCCGAAACACAAGGCGTCTTGAAATCCGGCGCAACCATTATTGAACCGACCAGCGGCAACACCGGCGTAGGACTGGCCTTTGTGTCGGCTGCCAAAGGCTACAAACTGACGCTTACCATGCCCGAAACAATGAGCCTCGAACGGCGCAACCTGCTCAAAGCGCTCGGCGCAACGCTGGTACTTACGCCCGGCAGCGAAGGAATGAAGGGCGCTATCGCCAAAGCCATCGAATTACGTGCGGAAACGCCCGGCGCTATTATCCTGCAACAATTCGACAATCCTTCAAATCCGGAAATTCACTACCGCACCACCGCCGAAGAAGTTTGGCGCGACACCGAAGGGAAAATAGATATCTTCGTATCGGGCGTCGGCACCGGCGGCACGGTCAGCGGCGCAGGTAAACGCCTGAAAGAACTCAAACCCGATGTAAAAGTTATTGCCGTAGAACCTGCCGACTCGCCGGTACTTTCGGGCGGTAATCCCGGTCCCCATAAGATACAGGGCATCGGCGCAGGCTTTGTTCCCAAGAACTACGACCCTTCCGTCATTGACCGCATCATCACTGTGTCCAACGATGATGCTATCCGCACCAGCCGTGAACTGGCGAAAACGGAAGGACTGCTTGTGGGCATATCCTCGGGGGCAGCCGCATTCGCCGCGACCAGCCTTGCACTTGAGCCAGAAAACAAAGGGAAAAATATAGTCGTCATCTTGCCGGATACCGGCGAACGCTATCTCTCAACCATTCTTTACGCGTTCGATGAATACCCGCTCTAAAAAAGCGCCCTTACCAAAGTT
>JAIROQ010000100.1 GCA_031257455.1 Prevotellaceae bacterium
TTTTTTTTCTTTTTCTTCCCCTTTTTTCGTACCCTTTTCTTTCTCGTCTTCTATAATCCTTTGTTCGTCAGGCATCCCATTTTGCCGATTTTAACTAACATAATTAAAATCGGTACAAAGATAGTAAATTTTTTAAAAATGCAACAGTTCAGGACATATTGGCTAATTTTTTTTTGAATTTTGCGCATCTATACGCTGGGAAATTCATGAAAAATTAATCATTTTGGGCTTTTGGGGGGGTTGGCGGTCAATTTTTTAAGGGGTTATTTTGCTGCTTTTAGGGGGGGAGATTTTTTTAGTGGAAAGTGGAAAATGTTTTTTAGGTATGAGGTATGAGGTATGAGGTATGAGTTGCGACAAGCGCAGCGGCGCCAGCCAAATTAGTCACATTAGTCACATTAGCACATTAGTCACATTAGCACATTGCCAAATCAAAATGCTATTTTTTGGTTCTTATTTCTTGGCTTAGGAAGGGGTTTCGTCGGTTTCCCGTAAATAGCGTTCAACCGCTTTGGCGAGGCGTGTTACGTCCCGCCGCTGACCTTCTACGGTCAGCGGGTTGGCCGTGTAATCAACGGTTATGGCGTCTTCAAAAAGACGTGTTACACGCGCTACGGGGTTGATGATACGAAAAGTTAAAACCCTGCCGTCATCGTTTGCCGGCACAAAGCGTGCATTAGCGAAAATCTTTATCACCGCTTCTTTATCGCTATCCGAGAATGGCCGCGAACGTGGCGCTTTTTGCGTAATATACCCGAACAACGGATATATCAATCCGAATGCGCCGAGGAAAATAGCCATTTTCAGCAGGCTGTTACGTTGCAGGAATTCTGCAAAATTTTGCACTTGCCGCGCCTCTTTGGGGGAAATGAAATAAATGAGCGCCAATAGTAATAACGCCACTATAAAGAAGTACAGGACGCTTTTGAGTGCGCGGATAAAATAACGTTTCGGTAGCATGATTATTTTTCGTTAATGATTTTCCATACTAAAGCGGCCGCACCCAGCACGGCGGCATTTTTATCATTGATGCCCGAAGGCAGCAGGGCTACTTTTCCCTGCCAGAATTTCAGCATATTTTCTTCCATTGACTTTTTAGTCGGCTCGAAAATGTATTTGCCTGCTTTTGCCAGCCCGCCGAAGAGGAAAATAGCTTCGGGCGCGGTAATCGCAACCAAATTGGCTAATGCGCGTCCGAGATGTTCGCCCGTGTGGGCAAAGGCTTCGATAGCTACGGGGTCGCCGTTGATGGCCGCCGTGCAAATCATTTCGGCAGAGAGTTCGTTAAAGCTGATATTTTTCAGTTCGCTGTCCGCCACCTGGTCGGCCAGCAACTTATATACCGTACGTTTGATGCCTGTAGCGGAAGCGTAGGTTTCCAAGCATCCGCAACGGCCGCAACCACATTCGCGTCCATTGGCGGTTACAATAGTATGTCCCAATTCGCCGGCAAATCCGTCATGCCCGTAGAGCAATTCCCCGTCAACTACAATTCCGCTTCCGAGACCGGTTCCAAGTGTAATAACCGAAAAATTTTTCATGCCTTTTGCGCCGCCGTAAATCATCTCGCCGATAGCTGCCGCATTGGCGTCATTAGTAAGTTTGATGGGAATATGGGGAAAGAGGGCTGATAATTTATCGGCAAACGGCAGCACGCCTTTCCACAGCAGATTGGCGGCAAACTCTACACACCCGGTATAATAGTTCCCGTTAGGCGCGCCAATGCCGATACCTGCCAGCTCGAACGGTTCGTCCACCGTTTCGGAAAAATTTTGAATAGCGTCATGCAACGCTTGCAGGTAAAGGTCAAAATCGGGATACTTGCGTGTAGCGATACTTCCTTCGGCATAGATTTTGCCGTTGTCATCCACTAAACCGAACACCGAGTTGGTGCCGCCTATATCAATGCCTGCTACTAATTTCTTCATGTTTGTTGTTTTGGATTACACGGATTATTTTAGATTACGCGGATCATTTCTTTACCGATTTTACTGTTTACTGCCCACTGCCCACTGCCTACTGTTCCTGCTGCGTAAGCGTATCTTTCATGTTCAATAGCCGGCGAACAGGTTTCATATAATCGGAAAATTCGGGATAGCTCATTGTTTTCAGATAGATTGCGCCGTAGGAGCGCCGTTTCATCGGGTTTTCGGATTCGTAGAAATATTCCTGCCCCATAAGGCGCGTCAAATGTTCGTACTGTTCTACCCATACCCGTTGCGCCAGTTCGCTAAAACTGCCATCGTATTCGTAACTTGGGAATGACGCCGACCGCTGGCTCAGGAAGCAGGCATTAAACATATTGTGCAATACCGCAAACGAATTAAGCGAAATAGGCACAATCATATTTACCTCGTGTATTTTAAACCGCGACCAGACATTGCGGTATCCCCATATTTGCAGGGGGATTTCGGGATGCCCGGCGGCATATTTATCAATCGCTTCACTCAAGGCGATAAGCGTTTTGAAATGCGTATCGGGGCCGCTGCCTTCCGGGTCAAGCGCCAGTGTTATTACTGTCGGCTGTATTTTTTGCAGCAGGTTCAGGATAGGCACTACGTCTTTTGTCTGGTCGGGATATTGCGGGAAAATATCGGCAGTGTAGAACGGCAGCCGCAAGTGATGCACCTTGTCTTTGCCGATACCGAAATGCGCCCATACCAGTTCGGCTTCAAATTCGCGCAACCAGCCTTTGAATACCTGAATGATTTCCGGCTCTCTCCGTCCGGCCTGCAGTTGGTTGATAAGCGTAATATTTTCATGGATGAAATTACGTACCGTCTCCACATTGCCTGTGGCAAGATGGATAGCGATATTGCGTGCCAGCCGGGCGCTGACAAACAGCGATTGCGTATCCTTATCCTGATGGGCAATGCCCTGCAAGTAACCGGTGATGTCATCCTGCGCGCCGTCCGCGAAGAACAGGTGTTTATATCCGATGAAATAATCCAGCCGTCCGCTGTCAATGTTTTTCCCCAGCGCTTCGAAGCAGGAACGCAAGTAATCATTGGTTACAGACGTAAAGCCACTGGTGCAATATACAAAGTGATTTTCATTTTCTTTGGAACGAACGAGGTGATGCAACAGCGGGAAATAAGCCAGTTCAATATCGTCATGATGAGGCCCTGTGTGCAGGAAGCGTTGATTTTTGAAGCCTTCCAATCCTTTTGTAATTTTGGCGTCAATAGCGGCAAACGTATCGGATAATAATTTATCCACCGATTTCCCGCTGATAATTTTGGCAAGTTGCAGTTTTTCGCTTTCCGCCTGTACCGTTGCCGGGACATTTTTTAATTCGGCATGATATTCCAGCGAAGCATCCACCACTAATTTCTGCGGATATTCCGGTGATAAAATTTCTTTCTTGTAAAGCGTTTCAACCACTTTGGACGATAACTTCAATTCGGTAGTGGCGCTCTTGGTAATAAAGAAACGCGCATTCGGCAATTTTTGCAGCACGGTAGCCGGATAAAGCAACTGCGCCGGCTGCTGGATAGCATTTGCCGCCACTTGCGATTTGGATTGTCCTGCAGCCATGATAATCGCTACCGTATCGGGATTGTAGGTAATAGTTTCCAATCCCATTGTTATTACCGCTTTTTTGCGAACAAGTTCAATGCCGCCCAAATCAGTGGCTGCGGTAGCTTGCGTTTCGTAATTGATGCCCGTGAGGCGGGTATGCGAATAATGACTGGAGCCGGCCACATTGAACGCAATATGTCCATCGGGACCAATGCCGCCTAAAAAGAACCCAATGCCGCCCAAACTTCTTATTTCCGCTTCGTAGGATTGGCAAAATTCATCGAATAGCCGGATAGCTTTCTGGCGGTGAATTTCCTTTTCGGCAGTTGGTTTTTGGATACGCAATGAAAGGTCGATACCGTCTGCAAAAAGTTCTTCCAGTGATTGCACATTTCCCAGTATATGCTTTTGTTCATCGTTTAAATAATTGGTATTTATCATCCGCGTTTTGGCGGGGTCGAACCCGAAGTTATCAATGTAAAAATTCTTCACGAAATGAAAAAAGGAACGTTCATGCTCGGGATTTATAGGGAAAAATTCATCCAGTTGAAAGAAGTAAAGCGAACGGAAATCGGGCTTTTTGCCTTTTAATCCCACTTTTTCCAACAGGCCGCCTTGCGTTTCTTTATCCCAATTGGCCAGATAGTACTGCATCCATTTGATAAAAAATTCCGGCGTCTTCCCGGTCGGCAGCGCTACCACGCCGCCCGGATTGAGGCATACCCATTCGAGAAACCGCAAAGCCGTCAATTGCCCGAGAACAATATAATTGTCCACTGTAATAGTTGGTATTTTCCGCAGTTCCGCATTTTCTTCATGATAGACGTCCGATGAACGGAAATAATCTTCTACCAAACTTTTCGTAATGTATTTCATAATATTTTAAAATTAGTATTATTGTCTTGAAAAACCGTGCAAATATACAAAATTTTTTATGCATTGGTTAAATTTGGTTGAATTGTTGATTTGTTGAACTGTTGAGGTGTTGAACTGTTGATTGGGCTGACGCCGGAGCGCTTGTCGCCATTTTCAACTTTCAACTCTCCACTTTCAACTAACCCGTCATTTCGACCGGAGCGCACGAAGAATGAGTGCGCGGAGTGGAGAAATCTGCTCCAAAACGCAGGCAGCTTAGGTCAGACTGTGGGGCGTAGCAGTAGATTCCTCGACTTCGCTCCGCTCCGCTCGGAATGACG